>JAJEEZ010000206.1:0-2529 GCA_022820705.1 Candidatus Latescibacterota bacterium
CGCGGCGCGACCCGGCCCGGTGAAAGCACGGCTCCGTGGCAAACGGATCCCAAGCCGCCACATCAGCTCCCAGCATCGACGCGAAGCTGGCGTAGCGGCTGGCGATATTGCCGGCCCCGACGATCCGCACCCGCTTGCCGCACAGCGTGCCGCTGGCAAAGGCAGAGTCGTCGCCAAACTGGTGCCCGCGTGCGCCGGGCCGGCCCTGGCCTTCGGGCGGCTCGTAGTCCCAAGGCGCTTGGCTCTGGATGATCTCGCGGTGCAACTGCGGAATCCGCCGCAGTCCGCACAGTGTCAAGGCCAAACCAAATTCCGCCACGGTCTGCGACCAAAACCCCTCGCTCGGATGGTCGTACACAACGACGCCAGCCTCGGCCAGATACTCACTACAGCCCTCGCCCAGCCGCCGACCATAAGACCCCTGAAAGGTCGCTTCCTGTAAGGCCGTAAAAAGTCGCAGACACGTCAGACTCACTGGCACCCCTAGCGTGGCCAACCGCGTCACTTGGCTCGGGTCCTCGACCACCTCGCCCAAGGGCCGCTCGTCTCCGTGCGCTAGGCGCACAAAGTCCGCTTCGGGCCACAAGGTGCGGAAGTGGTCGGCGGCAAAGGGCCAAACCCCGTCAAAATCTGGATGAACGACGATCAAATCGCCCATGTTATTCGTCCTCTCGACTAAAAAACGGCTGCGTCCAAGCAAACGCCTCTCCTGCGCCCCAACACTCAAAGCGCACGTATCCCGCCCGCTCCGGCACTTCCACCTCAATTTCCCGCCCATCGGCCACGGCTATCCGCTTCGCGCCGGCGCGCAAGGCCACGATCCGCGCCGCATTCTCCGTCTCAATCCAAATCCTGTTTCCCTCGACTTGGATCTGGCTGATCTCAACGCCCGTCGAGGCGTAAAAACGACCGGCGCGCAGGGCCTCCACCACGCCGCTGGCCGTTTCCTCCTCCACGTAGGCCACATTCCACCCCAACCCCACATCGCCGCTCGCCGCGTGGCTGTCGTCGTTGGCAAATCCCCACAGGCGTCTTCCCGCGCTCAGCAGCATGTCCCAGCGATTCGTCGCGTAGGGGCTGCCCTCCAAGCGGCAGATCACGCCGTTGTAGATCTCCAAGCCCACGTAGCCCTCGCAGGCCTGCAAAAGCTCCTGCGGACAGTGGTTGAAATTGCCATGCCAGTTGGGGTGGTTGAAAAGGGCAAAACCACCGCCCGATTCGTTGACCTCGTCAATTACTTGCTGCCGGTCCGCATGCGGCTCGACCCACCCTGCGTCCCCCACGTGCAAAACGTGCGGGCCATTGGCTGAAATCTCATTGCCCGGCACCAAAATCATCCCTTGGGCGTCGTATTGCTCGTAGTCTTGCAAGGACGTATAGATGTCGTGATCGCTGATCGCCAAAAAGCCGTAGCCGCGGCCCGCGTAATCGTCGATTACCGCTTGGTGATCGCGCTCACCGTCGCTGGCGGTCGTATGCGTGTGCAGGTTGCCGACTAGCCAGCGTCCTCCACTCAAATTCTGATAGGGATGTTCGATCATTGGTTTCTCCTCGATTGGGAAGCGGCCTCAAAATACGGGAGCACCCGGCAAGCGACAAGGGAAGGCTCGCCGGGGCCGTGTTGACGCGAAAAGTAAGTGGCCCTTTAATACAGGCCCGTGCAGAGATGGACTTTAAACACATATAGCAACCCTGAATCGCTCAATTCGAGATGCGGATCGTCTTGTTTCTACTATCTGCGTCCATCTGCGGATTATCTTATGAATGATTTAGGATTGCTATAAGTTATTGAACAGGAACCCGATGAAAATCACCGATATCCGCACGCTGTCGCTCTCGCGCGCCCACGAGCCTGAACTTCAGTGGTACAGCGCCACCTTCCACGTGCCCAAGGCCGACTGCTCGGTCTGCATCATCGAAACCGACGAAGGCTTGCAGGGCATCGCCGAGCCTTGCGCGTACGGCGTGCCGCCCGCAATCGCCGCTCGCATCGCCGAACTCAAACCCGCTCTCATCGGCCGCGACCCCCGCGACGAAGAGCTGACGCCGCACAACGAAGCGGAGCGCGCCAACGACATCGCCAACGCCGGCCTCAACTGTGCGCTGTGGGATTTGCGCGGCAAGATCGCTGGCAAACCCACCGCCGACCTGCTCTGCGCACCAGGACAGGAACCCCTGCGCCGTCTCCGCCTCTACGCTTCCTCGGGCGTGCGCTACGACTGGGACGACCACCCTGAATCCGTCGTCGAAGAGGCCATCGGCTATGCCGAAGAGGGCTTCACCGCCTACAAGATGCGCCTGGGCACCCACTGGGCTTGGTCGGGCGTCACCGTCGAGCGCTTCCTGAAAATAGCGCACCAAGTCCACGAGGCCGTGGGTGCGCGCATGGACTTAGCCCTCGACGGCAATTGCCGCCTCTCGATGGAGGAGGCGCTGCCCATTGCCGAGGCCCTCGACGAGATGAGCTGGGCCTGGTTCGAGGAGCCGGTCGAACGCGTTCCCGCGGACTACGCACGGCTCAACGAGGCC
>JAJEEZ010000233.1:0-5854 GCA_022820705.1 Candidatus Latescibacterota bacterium
CACCGGCGAAGGCTGGCGCGTGATGGCCAACGTGTCGCTGCCCCTGTTCCAAGGCGGCCGCCGGTTGGCACAGGGAGCCGAGGAGAGGGCGCGGCTGAACGAACTGCGCCAAGACCGCGACGAGACCCGCAACTTGATTGAACTCGAAGTGGTCGAAGCATTTTACGACTTGAAAAGCCGGCGGGAAAACACCCAGATTCTGCGCCGCCGCGCCGATGTAGCCCGCCAGCGTTTGGACACCGTTGAAGAGCTGTTTGAAAACGCTATGGGCAACCTCAACTTCGACGACATCCGCCGCCAGCGGGTCGCCGTCAACTTCGCCGAGCAGAGCTATTTTGCCGAGCGCTTGGCCTACATCCTCGCGGCTGAAGAGCTGCGGCGGATACTGGGCCGCGCGCTCAACAGCGAGTTTTACAAAACACCTTGAGAAAGGATCGCATCATGTTGGAGATCATCGGACTTTCCAAGCACTACGGTGACGTCAAAGCCGTCACCGACCTCAACCTGACCATCGAAGGCGGCGAAATCTTCACCATGCTCGGGGCCAACGGCGCGGGCAAGACCACGACCTTGATGGTCGCGTTGGGCTTTACCGAACCCACTAAAGGGACGGTCAAGCTGTGCGGCATCGACATCACCGAGCAGCCCTTAGAGGCCAAAAAGCACGTGGCTTATGTCTCGGAAAACGTCATGCTCTACGGCAACTTTAGCGCGCGGCAGAACTTGGATTTCTTCACCCGCTTGAGCGGCCAACCGCCCCAAGCCGCCGCGCACTACGACGCGATCATGGCGCGCGTCGGCCTGCAACAAGAGGCGTTTGACCGACGAGTCAAGGAGTTTTCCAAGGGGATGCGCCAGAAGCTGGGCATTGCCATTGCCATCGCCAAGGACGCCCGCATCGTGTTGCTCGACGAGCCTACGTCGGGCCTCGATCCCAAGTCCGGGGCCGAGTTTTTGGAGCTGTTGGACGAGCTGCGCAACGAGGGCAAGGCCATCTGGATGACCACGCACGACGTATTCCGCGCTCGCGTGATCGCCGACCGGCTCGGCATCATGGTCGAGGGCCATCTCGTCAAGACGCTCACCCGCGACGAATTCCAAGAAGCCGACTTAGAGCGCCTCTACGTCGAATACGTAGAACGGCCCGTTTTGCCTGCGGCCTAGGGGACGTAGTAGTTGGCCGATTGTCCTGCCTGCACGTACCGTCTATATTGTAGGCATGACGGAAAAACAGACGCAATACACCATCAGGAGAGTACCGGCTCGACTAGATCGGGAACTCAGAAGACGGGCCGGTGAAGAGCACAAGAGCCTCAACGAAATAGCACTGTGGGCACTCGAGCGCGGCTTGGGCTTGTCGGACCAAGAAGTGCGCCACCACGACCTAGACTATTTGGCCGGCACTTGGGTGGAAGATCCGGCCTTTGACCGGGCCATCGAAGCCATGGACCAAGTAGATCCCGACCTCTGGCCGTGAAGCTTGCCCTCGATACCAACCGCTACCGCGACTTTTGCATCCGCAATGATCCAAATTTCCGAGCCAATAACGCTTGAAAAGCTGTTGCCGCTGATCGAGCAACTTCCGCAAGTCGAGCGCGAACAACTGCGTAAATCCCTTGAGACGGATTCGACGACGTGGCGGGAAGAATGGGAAAGTGTTGCCGCGCATTTCCACCATGCTTTTGCCGACGCACAAGAAGACGAGGCGGAGCGTGACCTCGATGCGGCCCTTGCAGCGGTGAGACGTGAACGAGCCTGAGCGTCGCTGGCGCGTTTAACTTCTTAGATGACTCCCTCAGACAAGCCCTATTTGAACGCGGGATTGAGGTCGTTGAACCCCTAGCGCTTCTTGACAGAATCGATGAAGAAACTGACAATGGCCGCGAGCCGCGCGGGTAGTTTTTCAAAGACAAAAAAATCGCTATATTCGCCGCCATGCCTACCTCAACCGAAGCAGTTCTGCCCAACAAGGATGCCTGTCTGGCGCTCTATCGCCAGATGCTGGTCATCCGCCGCTGCGAAGAGCAACTCGCCCGATCTTACCAAGCCGGTCTGATTCCCGGTGCCTGTCACACGTACGTCGGCGAGGAAGCCATTGCCACCGGCGTTTGCGCCCACCTCAACGACGACGATGCGGTTTTTAGCACGCATCGCGGCCACGGCCACGCCCTCGCCAAAGGCGTCCCGCCCAAGGAGCTGATCGCCGAGCTTTTTGGCAAAGCCACGGGCTGCTCGCAGGGGCGCGGTGGCTCCATGCACCTTTTCTCGCCGCAAGTGGGGATGATGGGCACCAGCGGCATCGTCGGCCCCTGCATCCTGCAAGCTGCTGGTGCTGGCTACTCCTTTAAGCTCTTGGGGGTTCCCAAGGTCGGCGTGGCGTTCTTTGGCGACGGGGCGGTAGCCAATGGTGCCTTCCACGAGGGCATCAACCTAGCGACCAACTGGCAATTGCCGGTGCTCTTCGTCTGCGAAAACAACCTCTATGCCACGGAAGTCGCCTTTGTCGATACCACTCGCAATCCGCAGGTGGCCAACCGCGCCGCAGCCTACGGACTGCCCGGCATCGCCGTCGATGGCAACGACGTAGCTGAGGTGTACGCGGTAGCTGGCGAAGCGATAACGCGCGCGCGCCAAGGCGGCGGCCCGACCCTCATCGAGTGCAAGACCTATCGCACCCGGCCGCACGCCGAGGGAATGCGCGATGGGGGCTACCGCTCCACCGAGGAAATCGACGAGTGGAAAAAGCGCGATCCCATCCCGGCCTTTGCCCACCGGCTGCTAGATGCAGGCCACGCCCGCCAAGAAGAACTCGACGCGATCACAGCGGACGTCACCGCGCTGATCGCCGAGGCCCTGCAATTTGCCCACGACAGCCCGTGGCCCGACCCGGCCACCGTGGCCGACCACGTCTTTAGCCAAGGGGGCGGCGCGTAATGCCCGAACTCACGTATGTAGAAGCGGCGCACCAAGCCCTAGCCGAGGAGATGGCGCGCGATGAGACCATTTTCGTCGTCGGCGAGGGCATTGGGCCGCGCGGCGGCAATTTTAACACTACCACCGGACTCTTCGATCTGTACGGCCCGGAGCGCCTGCGCGACACTCCGATATGCGAGCGCGGCTTCGTCGGTTTGTGCGCTGGCGCGGCCATGACCGGGACGCGGCCGGTTGTGGATTTCATGTTCTTGGACTTCATCCTCGATGCGTTCGGCGAACTGATCAACCAAATCGCCAAAATGCAGTACATGAGCAGCGGCCGTCTGAAAATGCCCATCGTCCTGCGCGGTTGCATTGGCGTCGGCGGCGCGGCTGCCACGCATCACTCGGGCAATTACTATCCAATCTTTACGCATCTGCCCGGCTTCAAGGTCGCGGTGCCGTCCAATCCGTACGATGCCAAGGGTCTATTTAAGACGGCCCTGCGCGGCGACGACCCGGTGCTTTTTCTAGAACACAAATCCTTGCTCAACACCCGCGGCGAAGTGCCGGAAGAAGAGTACTCCATTCCCTTTGGCCAAGCGGCTGTGTGTCGTCGCGGTGAGCACCTGACGGTCGTGGCTTTTACTACTATGGTGCCCGAGACGCTGCAAGTCGCCGAGACCCTATCCGGCGAGGGCATCTCGGTCGAAGTCATCGACCCCCGCACTACGTCCCCCCTCGACATTGACACGGTACTCGAATCCGTTCACCGGACGGGCCGCCTGCTGATCGCCGATGAGACCTTTGCCCCCTGTGGCATGGGCGCAGAAATCGCCGCCGCAGTGGTTGACCGGGCCTTCGACGACCTCGACGCGCCGGTGCGCCGCCTCAACGGTGCGCACGTGCCCACGCCGTACAGCGCGCCCTTAGAGGCCGCGGTTGCGCCCAACAGGGAGGACATAGAACGGGCCATCCGCGACTTGATGGCTGAGTAGGAGCAAGCGCATGGCCGAGGCAATCGCAATGCCCCGCTTGGGGTGGACCATGGAGGAGGGCACGCTCGTCGAGTGGCTCAAAGCCGATGGCGACGCGGTCGAGGCCGGCGAAATCCTCTTTACGGTGGAAAGCGATAAGGCCCTCAACGAGATCGAGACTTTTTCTGGCGGCACCCTGCGCATCCCTTCGGACGCGCCCCGACCCGGCGATACCGTGCCGGTGGGTACCCTGTTGGGCTATCTGTTGCAGCCCGGCGAGGAAATGCCGACTGCGCCGCCTCCAACTCCCACCGCAGAGCCGGTGCCAACGCCTGCGGAACCCGTGCCCGTAGCAAAACCAAAACTATCTCCAACTCCTGCGCTGGCTCGCTCCGCAGGGCCGACTATTAGCCCCCGCGCTCGGCGCGTAGCCTCGGAGCTTGGGGTGGAATGGCGTGCGCTCACGGGTAGTGGGCGCACGGGCCGAATCGTCGAGCGCGACGTCCGCGCGGCTGCCGCCCGCAGCGGCCAAGCGGTTCCCGCAATCCTGACGACCGAAGCAGACGCCACTGAACTGGTGACGTTGCGCCCGCGGCTCAAGGCGGAGGATGCGCCGGCACCTGCGTATCACCACCTGATTGCCAAGCTAGCGGTCGTCGCCTTGGCCGATTATCCCCAGTTGAATGCCGCGGGGATCGAGGCAGTTCATCTCAGCCTCGCCGTAGATACGGGCGATGGCTTGGCGAGTCCGGTTATCCGCGACGCGCATACCAAAAACTGGGCCGAACTCGCGGCTGAGGCGCGCTCCTTAGCGCTGCAGGCGCGGCGGCGCGCCTTGGAGCCGGAGGCCGTGCAGGGTGGCACCTTTGCCATCGCCAACCTCGGTATGTACGGGATCGATGCTTTTACTCCGATCCTCCACCCTCCTTATCGCGCGGCTTTGGGACTGGGGCGGATTGCCGAGCGTCCGGCCGTGCGCGAGGGCCGCGTGGTACCACGGGCGTTGATATCTTTGAGCCTGACGGTTGAGGGTGGGCTGCTTGAAAACGGCGCAGCGGCTCGTTTCCTCGATCGCCTGCGGTCCCTGATTGAGCGGCCCGAATTGGGGCTACTAGACTAGGCGAGTCCCTCACTCCAGCATCGTTTGTACGGCTATGTTCGCGCCGTCAATCCGCACTTGTATCGCGCCAGTGTGGTCGGTGCGCAGCACTCGCGCCCCGTGCGCTGCATAGCGCGCGACGACCTCTGGCGCGGGGTGCCTGAACTTGTTGCCCTCCCCCAGCGACATTACCGCCACTGCGGGCGCGACCGCTTCGATAAAAAGCGGCTGCGAGGAGGTGCGCGAGCCGTGGTGAGCCACCTTGAGCAAGCGCGCCTGCAGCCGCGGGCCCCAAGCGAGGATCACCGGATCGGTTTCCTGCTCTACGTCGCCGGTAAAGAGCACGCGCACGGTTCCGTGCTGCAAGCTAAAGACCACTGAGCCGTTGTTGAGGCCAAAAGGAGTGTTGCCGTCTGCATCGACAAAGTCCGCAGTCGGATGCAGGACGAGTCCCGCGACCCCGCCCAAGCCCACCAAGCTGTCGCCCGCTGCGACTCGGTGGTAGCGCACGTCCCGCTCGGCTATGAGTTCTTGCAAACGCCGCGCAGTCCACGAGTCATAGACTTGCCCGCTGTCGAGAAAGTGGCCGACTTCCATTTGCTCCAACAGGGCTACCAGTCCGCCGATGTGGTCGTTGTGCGAATGCGAGGCTACGACGACATCGACCCGCCGGACGCCCATGTAGCCCAAGAAAGGCAACAGCACTTGTTCGCCACAGTCGAAGTATGCGTTGCGCTCGCCGCCATCGACGACCATGGTTTTGCCATCGGGGAAGCGCACAAACGCCGCGTCGCCTTGGCCCACGTCCAAAAAGACGATCTCCAAGTCGCGGGCGCGGAGCGCATAGGTCCACACCGCGACATTG
>JAJEEZ010000415.1:0-2613 GCA_022820705.1 Candidatus Latescibacterota bacterium
GGCCTAGCGGCCGTGCGCGCCCCGATGACGGCCCCCGACTTGGTAATTTTGGGATTGGGGACCGACTTGGTGACGCGGACTGGGGTGTGGAACTTGTCGCTGGCCTATATGTGGGGCGCGGATGTGCGGGTGTTCGTCATGGCTACTTGCACCAACGCCCTCAAGCTAATCGAGGAGATGGAGCCGAGGCTGCGGCGGCTGGTGTTTTGGGCTATTATTCTCGCGCTCTTCATCGGTGCCCTCGGTGCGTTTTGGATGATTTTCCACATGGCCTATCAGCACGGCGGAGTGAACCTCAATAGTTGGTTTTTTAAAGGCGCGCCCGAAACCGCGTACAACAATGCACTCCGCAACATAGAGCCGGCGGGCATACATTGGCCGGGGCTGGGGTTTTTGTCCGGCGGTGCGCTGGTGATGGGGGCGATGATGTGGGCGCGGCAGCGCCTGCCTTGGTGGCCGGTGCATCCCATCGGCTTTCCCATTGGGGCCAACGGCATGCTCAACTACGTGTGGTTTAGCGTGTTCTTGGCTTGGTTTATTAAAAAACTGATCATGCGCTTTGGCGGGGTGGCCTTGTATCGCCGCAGTCAGATGTTTTTTTTGGGGCTGATCTGCGGGCAGGTTTCGTGTAATGGCCTGTGGTTGGTCATAGATTACTTCACCGGCAAAGTGGGGAACTCCATTTTTTGGGCATGAAACACTCGGCTTACTACATCCTCTGCGTTCTCGTGCTGACTGCAAACAGCGGTTGGGCGCGCGAGGACGGCGTGCGCGAAACCGTCGCTTACTTGTCGTCGCTTGGCTCTAGGGTGAGCGGCTATCCCGGGGCGGCTAAGGCCGCGGATTACGTCGAGCAGCGCCTGCGCGAGATCGGGTTGCCCGAGCTGACTCGTGAATCCTTTGAAGTCACCGTACCTATCGACCAAGGGGGCGAGTTGCTCCTCGCAGAGAGCGGGGAGCGCTATGGCCTCTACAGCCTGTGGCCCAACTTAGTCCGCACTCCGACCCTGCCCGAGTACGAGGGCGAGATGATCTACGGCGGGGATGGCGAGTGGAAAAATTACGCAGGTCGCGAACTCGACGGCCGGGTGGTGCTGATGGAGTTCAATAGCTGGAGCCGCTGGTTGCAGGCCGCTTCGCTGGGTGCGCGCGCCATCGTCTTCATCGAGCCGGAGGAGACCACCCGCAATCAAGCTGCGGCCAAGTACTCCACCGCACCGCTGGATATTCCGCGCTTTTGGATCGCAAGAGAGGCCGGGCTGCGGCTAAAAGAGCGGTTGCTCCAGCAGCCAACTTCTGTAGTGCTCAAGGGGCGGATGGACTGGCAGCGCGAAACGGCTTGGAATATCTGGGGCCGGTTCCCCGGCACCGATCCAGCGCTGGCCGACGAAACCATTGTCATCGAAACCTACTACGACGGCATGTCGGTGGTGCCGGCTTTGGCTCCGGCGGCCGAAACGACCAGCGGCATCGCCGCGTTGTTGGAACTGGCCGAGCATCTGGTGCGCCATCCTCCGCGCCGGCCGGTGGTGCTAGTGGCCACGGGCGCGCATTTCCAAGCGCAGCAGGGGATTGTCCATTTCCTCGAGCGCCACGCCCGCCTCCATCCCTACTACGCCGAGCGGATGGAAGAGCCGCTCAAGCCCAAGCTCTTCATCTGCATTGACCTGACGAGTCAGTCCGATGGGCTGGGAATTTGGAACAATACCTTTAGCTACGATCTCAAGCGGTTCTTCGTGCCTTTTGGACGGCGTTTTACAGCCTATGCCGAGGAGGAGTCCGCTCGGTTGGGCTTGGAGCAGGAACGGCCGCTGGCCAATGGGATCAGCCCGATTCGCGGCATGGACTGGTCAACCTTCGTGCCGGGTGGAGTCTCGGTCAGTGGGGAGCAGGCGCTGACCGCTGGAATCATCTCGCTGTCGTTTGTGACCGTCAACGACGCCCGCTATATCGTCGATACTCCGTTCGATACGCCCGAGCGGATGAATATCGAAAATCTGTCCCGCCAAAGCCGCCTGCTCAACGCCATGCTGGCGCGGGCGGTAAACGACGAGGCCCTTTTTGCCGACCTCGAAGACTTTGGTCCCGTGCTCAAGGACAAATTGCGCTCTCTGCGGGTCAAGGTCCGCTCGTTCCCACGCCGCAGCCAAGTGCCGGACCGTCCGATTGCCGACGCTCTTGTCGTAATTGATCCTTGGTTTAAGTCGCACAAGGGTGTGCGCTGGGCGCAGTACCACCTCACAGATGGCCAAGGCGTCGCCGATATCGACGGCTTGCGAACCGGGGCCTATCCGGTGGCAGCCTATCAAGTCAAACCGGAGACTGGGGCGATCGCGTTCGCGCCCGACCTTTCGGAAAGGGCGCAAAAGTATAGCGGCGGAATCGTAAACGGATGGATGATCGACAGCAAAATTCGCTGGAATATCAACGAAAAGGTCATAGTCGTCTTTCCCAGTATTTCGCGGTCCTTCTACAGCATGATTGACCCGCGCTATCTTCGGTCGTTCAAGGGGATCAAAATCGTCGGCCGCAGCGGAGTGGCCCCTCGGCAATTTGGGCTGGCGCGGGGGTTTGACACGGGCGAGGCCGTCGGCGTGGTCTTTGGACCGCAGG
>JAJEEZ010000049.1:0-5340 GCA_022820705.1 Candidatus Latescibacterota bacterium
AGGCATTCTCGGCTACGTGGTGCGCTGGGTCGGCCAAGGCATTGGCTGCTCCAAGGTGCCGGACATCAACCACATCGGCCTGATGGAAGACCGCGCGACTTTGCGAATTTCCAGCCAACACATCGCCAACTGGCTGCATCACGGAATTACCAACGAGGAGCAGGTGCGGGCGACGTTTGCGCGCATGGCGGCCGTGGTCGATGCACAAAACAGCGGCGACCCCGCGTACTGCCCCATGGCACCCGACCTCGACGCCAGCGTCGAATTCCAAGCGGCGCTGGATCTAGTATTCAACGGTCGCACCGAACCAAACGGATATACGGAAAACGTGCTGCACAAGCGGCGGCGAGAGGTGAAGGCCGCCCGACGCACCGCCTAGAACCACCATTCAAATTCAAGGAGAAGACAAATGGAAGCACGTGCAAAAGTCGCCCTCGTCACAGGTGCCGGCAGCGGCATCGGCCGCCACAGTGCCCTGGCGTTGGCCGAGGCCGGCTATGCGGTTGCTCTAGCCGGACGGCGTCAAGATGCCCTAGAGGAAACGGCCGCGCTGGCGGGAACGGATGCCCGCATGTTGCCGGTGCCCACCGACGTCGGCGATCCCCAAGCTGTTGACGCACTGTTCGCCCAAGTCGCCGAGCACTTTGGCCGACTCGACGTGCTGTTCAACAACGCCGGGGCCGGAGCACCAGCCGTGCTGTTGGAAGACCTAGAATACGAACAGTGGCAGAAGGTCGTCGCAGTCAACCTGACTGGAATCTTCCTCTGCACCCAAGCGGCCTTCCGCATTATGAAGGATCAAGACCCGCGCGGCGGACGGATCATCAACAACGGCTCAGTTTCAGCCGCAGCCCCGCGTCCCAACTCCGCCCCCTATACGGCGACCAAACACGCCATTACCGGCCTCACCAAATCGACCTCACTCGACGGGCGCAAATACGACATCGCCTGCGGTCAGATCGACATTGGCAACACGGCGACCGATATGACGCAGCGGATGAGCGACGGCGTGCCGCAGGCCG
Source organism: Candidatus Latescibacterota bacterium (assembly GCA_022820705.1). Classification (GTDB taxonomy): domain Bacteria; phylum Latescibacterota; class UBA2968; order UBA8231; family UBA8231. The sequence goes on from JAJEEZ010000049.1 coordinate 1,023, forward strand.
ATGGCTCCAAGCTCGTCGAGCCGCGCTTTGACGTCGAGCACGTAGCCCGCGCCGTAGTACAAATGTCCGAGCTGCCGCTGGACACCAACGTGCTGTTTATGACCATCATGGCGACGAAAATGCCGTTTGTCGGGCGAGGTTAGCAGCGACCGCCATGACCATCGACGACGCCAAGGCCCATATCGACGAATATGGGTATGCCGTGCTCAAAGAGGCGTTGACCCCGGACCAGGCCAATGCCCTGCGAGACCGCTCGGCCGAGCTGATTGTACAGGAGCGGGCCGCCGGGGGAGAGCATGTCTACCTCGACGGCTGCGCACAGCGCGTGTGGAACCTAGTCAACAAGGGCCGCATTTACGAAGAGATGATCCAACTCCCGCAGGTACTCGCGCTTCAAGAGTATCTGCTAGGCGACAACTGCATCTTGAGCAGCTTCACCGTCAATTTCATCGGCCCAGGTGCGCCAGCCGGCCGCCTGCACATCGACTTTCCGCTAGGCAGCTTTCCCCAGCCGCCGCCACCCATCCCCCTTTGCGCCAATACCATCTACGTGCTCGACGACTTCGCGCCTGAAAACGGGGCCACGCATATCGTGCCGGGCAGCTACAAGCGCGGGTACGCCCCCGACCCAGAAAAAGAGTACGACGACGTCATCCAGCTAGACGTCCGCAAAGGCGACATCGTCGTCTTCCACGGCGCAACGTGGCACGGCAGCGGCGCCAACCACACCGAGCAGGATCGGATGATCCTGCTGGGATTCTTCTGCCGCTCGTTTATGAAGCCGCAGCAAGACCAGTTCAAGTTAGCGCGTCCCGAAGTCGTCGCGCGGGCGACGCCGACCTTGAAGCGCTTGCTGGGCTTCGAATCGCAGTCGGGAATGAGGACATAGGACCATGGACTCACTCGACCACCGCAAGCGCCTCTTCGTCGATATGGACGACGTCGAGCGCCAAGAAAACGTAGTGCGAGTCTTCCACCAAGCGGAGAAGTACGGCACGCATCCCGTGCTCAAACAGGAAGCGCCGTGGGAACAGCACAGCGGCATGACCGCAGCGGTGATCTTCGACGCAGAGGAACAAATTTTCAAGGCATGGTACATGGCCGGCCACTATGCGCCAGAGTGCGAACACGTGCAATGCCTCGCGCTGTCGCCGGACGGAATCCACTGGGAGCGCCCCTCCCTCGGGATCCACGAGGCCCTCGGATCCAAGGACAACAATATCGTCATCCCCGCGACCCACCACGAAGGACAGGATCACTGGGAGACCATGCTCAAGGATCCCCTCGACCCAGATCCCGCTCGCCGCTACAAGGCCATCGGCTGGTCGAGCTACGACTGGGACGGCCCGCGCTCGGGCATTTACAGCGCCACTTCGCCGGACGGGATCAACTGGTCGCACTCGCCGGACCCGATTTTCCGCTACCATCCGCGGCCTGGCACCGACGACTTGGGGCCGGTCGGAGATGCACAGTCCCTGATGGTCGATACCGAGCGCCGGCGCTACGTGGCCTTTTTGCGCGGCGTGCCCGAGCGGCTGATGAGTATGAGCGAGGACTTCGTCCACTGGTCGCCGCCGCGACCCTTCTTGGCACCGCTCAACGAAGAAGAAGCCCTCTACAACAACACCGGCTTCAACTACGGCGCTCACTACTTGGGCATCCTGACCCACTTCGACAAACGCCCGCGCCAACAGACCCAAGTCCTGCGGCTCTTGTGCAGCCGCGATGGGGAGCGCTGGCAGCGCGTGCCGGGAGAGCCACTGGTGGGTTTGGGCGCAGTGGGCGAGTGGGATCGGTTCCAGCTAATGCTCAGCGGTGCGCCGCCCATTGCCGTGGGCGACAAGCTCTATATCTACTACCGAGGCACGGCACGGCGGCACGCCAAGATCCCGCGCGAATTCGACCCACCGATTGCGGTCGATCAGGAACCAAGGACGATGGGAATTGGCTTGGCCATGCTGCGCCTCGACGGCTTCGCGTCGATCAACGCCAGTTTTGACGGCGGGCAGATAACGACCCAGCCCTTTGCGTTGGCCGGGGACGAATTGCAAGTCAACGCCAAGGCGGATTACGGCCAGCTAACCGTCGAATTGCTCGACGAGGAAGGGCACCCCATTCCCGGTCACACTGCCCAAGACTGCGTCGCCATCGCCGAGGACGGGGTCGCCGTGCCCGTGCGCTGGCGCGACGGCCGGGATTTGAGCGCCTTGCGAGAACAGCCGGTCCGCCTGCGTTTCGCACTGAACAACGCCCGCCTGTACGCCTATTGGTGTCCGTAGCTTTTAGGTAATAACTTCGATAATTCCACAAAACGCTGACACTTCAACAATGGAGAAAACTGTGTCCATTGACCAAATGAACCACTACCAACGCAAACTCGCTTATGAGATGGATTCGTGGGATCTCTACGTAGCGTTGGGCGAGAACGAACCCATCACCGTCGTCGATGGCCGTTCCGCAGAGGCGTATGCCCAAGAGCACATTCCGGGCGCACTCAATCTGCCCCACCGGGAAATCTGCTTCAATTCCACTGCATCGCTCGACAAATCAAAGCTCTATGTCTGCTACTGCGACGGCATCGGCTGCAACGCCTCGACGAAGACGGCGCTAAAACTGCTGACTCTGGGCTTTCAGGTGCGCGAACTAATCGGCGGACTCGACTGGTGGAAGCGCGACGGCTACGCCACCGCCGGTGACAAGGCGCAGCCCGGGACCGAAATCAAATGCGGATGCTGAGCTAGCGTCGTCTTCTATACGTCGTGACGGCCTAGCAGATCGGCAAAAAGAAAACCCCAGGTCAGTGTATCCGACCTGGGGTTTAATAATTGGTAGCCCGTACGGGATTCGAACCCGTGTTACCGGCGTGAGAGGCCGGCGTCCTAGGCCTCTAGACGAACGGGCCAACGGTTATTTTTCAGCCTGACAGCTTCAAAAAATAGAATTCTCCAACTGTATTGTCAAGGTGCTGCGGCAGAGCCGTTTGACAGTCGCAGACCGGCGTGCTACTCTTGCTCTGCACGAGGAGACGGCCCGATGATCATCGAGTGGAATGCCCACATCTTTAGCCCCGATACCCAGCGCTATCCCCTGCATCCCAAGGCAACCTACCAACCGGATGTTTCCGTGCATCCTCCAGACCCATTGGCGGCCTATTTGCAGCGCCTAGACGATGAGGGAATCGACCGGGCCGTCGTCGTCCATCCCGAACCGTATGGGGACGACCACCGGCTGATACTCGAATGCCTAAAGCGCGAGCCGGAGCGACTGCGGGGCACATCGCTGTTTTATCCCAAGGACCTGGACGCGCCCCAGAAGTTGGCTGATCTGGTCGCTCGCGAGCCCAAGATCATCGCCACGCGCTTTCACGCGTACCGAGACAGGGACCTGTATTTCCACAGCTTCAACGACAAAGGGGTGCGCGCCCTGTGGGAAAAGGCGGTGGAACTGGGCTTGGTCGTCGAATTGCACATTGAGCCTAATTACGGTGCTCAAGTCGCCCAAGTTCTGCGCGACATTCCCCAGACCGTGGCGCTGATCGACCATCTGGCCGAGCCGCATCAGGGCAGCGCAGTCGAGTACGCCGACATACTGGATCTGAGCCATGCTGACGCCGAAGTTTATATGAAGCTCTCCGGCCTCGGCCACTTCGCCCAAGACGCGCCACTGTACGAAAGCGCCAAGCCCTTTACGCGGCGCGTGATCGAAGCCTTTGGGCCGAAGCGCATGGTCTGGGGCAGCGGCACGCCAGCAATCGTCGATGCGCATCTATCAGATTATGGAGAGGCCGAACGGGCGCTGGTAAAAGGGGGCAACTTGGCCCGATGGTTCAACAAATAAGGAGCAACACGTGAACGAAATCGAAACTTTTGAATTCGACCGCCAGGGCTACATCGTCATTGAGAACCTGCTGAACGAGACCCAAGTGGCCGCGCTGGCTGAAGCCGTGGATGAGCTGGAAGAACACGCGCTCGCGCACGTCACCCAGCCGCCGCGCAAACAAAGCGGCTGGGGAGCCAACTACCACGCCAATCCCGAGCGCGGCTACCACACCAACGGCGAGCGGGCCGAGGGTAAGACCCTCATGATCGAAGACTACTGGAACGCCAACCCGGCCTTTGACGTTTTGCTCGACCACCAGCCGACGATGGACTACATCCACGGCATCGTCAAACAGCGGCCGACGATCAACAATTCCGAGATCCGCATCCGCTACCATGGCAACGCCACCGGCTGCCACGGCGGCACCGCTTCAGCCAGCCAAAAGTACCGCTACAGCTACACTGACCACGGCATCGACTGCATGATGGTGCGGATGGTC
>JAJEEZ010000657.1:0-13927 GCA_022820705.1 Candidatus Latescibacterota bacterium
GCCTTTAAGCGGCTGTGCCGCAAACTGTATCCCTTTGACGACATTTAGCGATTGGAAGCGGTCGTGGATCTAGGCGCTTGGGCTGCGGTGCAGGTGGGGCTCGCCCAGCACCAGCCTCACTTGGTCGGCCCTACGGACAAGACGCGAGCCGCGGTGGCCGTGGTCTTGGGGCCGACGCCAGAGGGCTTGCAGTTGCTCTTTATCGAACGCGCCCAGCACCCAGACGATCCTTGGTCGGGGCACATCGCCTTTCCCGGCGGGCGCGTTGAGGCGGACGACCCATCGCCGCGATTTGCGGCCGAGCGCGAGACTCTGGAAGAGGTCGGGCTCGATCTGTCCACGGCTGAGTATTGGGGCCGAGTCGATGATCTGACCGGGCATATGTTGCCGGTGGTGGTATCTGGTTTCGTCTATCGCTTGGCGACGCCAGCGGCCCTGACCCTCAACCACGAGATCGAGTCGGCCTTTTGGGCGGGAGCCGACCAATTGCGCGATCCCGATAAGCGGGCTCAGTACCGAATGCAACGCCGCGGCGAAGAGCAGGTATTTCCAGCGCTCGACCTGTTGGGGCCGAACCGCCCGCTGTTGTGGGGGCTGACCTTTCGCATTGTGCGTCAATTGATCGCCTGGATGGAGCCTGACAACGTATGACGGCCACGCATAAATCGCGCCGCATCTGGTTTTGCCAGACAGAATACGTGGCCCAGCATCCCTAGTCCCTGCAAAAGCTCAAGGACGCCGTCGGCCTAACGACGAGTATGCCCGAAAGTCCAGTGTGCCATACCTCGGGTTTCAGCACCTCGGCGGAGTTGGCCCAGCGCGGGCCTTTTGAGGACTGGCGCGAGCGTCTCGATGCTTGGCCGCGCGGCGCGGAAGGCATCTACCCACCAGTGGCGGGGATTATCAGCGGCTTTGACGATGCGCCTTTGCAGCGCGTCATCGAGGCGTGCAAAAGCACGGGGATTGAGGTGTGGGGGCACATTGGCTTGTGGAGCTACGGCGGCGAAGTCTATCCCGAATTTGCCCTGCGCGATCTGGAGGGGCGGCCATTGGACCGGCGCTATGAGGAGTGGGGCATTGGTCTGTGTCCGAGCAGCAAGGCGGTCAACGAGTGGACGCGCGACTGCTTGGTCGAAGCGATTCAGCGCTATGCTATTGACGGCTTTGACGTGGATCACGCCCGCTATCCAGCCCCGGCCAATGTGCACAGTCTGATGGCCTGCGGCTGTGCTAGCTGTGAGGAAGAAGCCGTCCGCTTGGGCTACGATTTTGCGGCTATGCGGCGCGGCGTATTGGCTCTGCGCCAGCGCTTACAGCAATTAACTATAGCCGACGTGCGGGCTTTGGCTGCTGGACGTCCGGGTCTGATGGACTTTTTTGGGTTGTTGGCCCAAGATAGAGCCGTGCTCGATTGGGTGCAGTTCCGCGCCCATATACTAGCCGAGCGCATGGGGGAATTTCGCGGCGCTGTACAGGAGACAGGAGGCCGCGATAAGGTCTTTGGCAGCGATGTATTTCCCGCCTCCACAGGGCTATTGGGCGGCCATTGGTACGGCAAGTGGGAAGAGGCGACGGATTTTCTCACGGGGGGGAGTTCGCACGGAGGCGTGGTGGGTTGGGCGACTGGGGTGACCAACTTGGCGCGGGAGTGGACTGCGGCTTTGTGCCGGCACGCTCAAGGGCTGGACGAGAGGGAGGTGTTGGCGCTGGTGTGGCGGATGTTTGGGATGGAGGATCTGGATTTGCCGGAGACTGCGGCGGAGGTGACGGAAGGACCTTTGCCCATCGTCGCCCTGTACGAGCGGGAAGTGGCTCGCTTAAAAGCGCAGACCAGTGGAGCGGTGCCTCTGTATCCGCCTATTTCAGCGGGAGCAGCTCCTGAATTGGTACGAGCTTTGGGGGAGGCGGTGGCCGGGCACGGGTGCGACGGGTGTTTGTTTACGGTCAATGTCGAGGACGAAGGGCAAGTGCGGGTATTGGGGGAGGCTTTGGCGGGGGGGGGGTAAGTTGGACATGCCGATGTCTCTTGTCGTCTCTCCGCCGTCAATATAGAAGAACGGAAACTAAGCGTCCAGCCTTTCTGCGAAGCCCCCTGAACCCGCGCACTACGCGATTACCCCAAGACTCACGAGACTCGGCCAAGAACGGATACGGCGGCCGCCCCAATTCACCGAGACCGAGTCTCGTGTGCGTGAACTCACAAGTAGCAACGCACCTGTCTGGATGTTTGAATGCCTCGGTTTCTGCTTCCACGAATCGGTGTTCGAAAGACCACCGGCCAGATGTGGGGGAATTGTCATGCCACCAATCCTCTCCAACGAGGTAGCGGACAAGGAGCCGCATCTCTTCCGCAGCCACGACATTGCAGAACGCGAAAGTATTCTGACCCGGTTCCGGACCGGCCGGAAGTGGATCGTTGATATACCGACCATTCCGCCTAAGCCCTTGTCGCTCGTCGCTCGCTTCGTTGCTGGTGTACCGGCCCCGGCACCGCAGACAACGCATATCCGGGCCCACCAAATGAACGTCCCATTTTGCGGATAGGAGGCGATCCCTAGTTTCAACAAGAACCCCTCCATCCATCAGCGGCAAACAGTTGCTGTACGCAAGGTAATTCAACACCTCACGCCCCTCCGCGTTGTCGACGCAGCATATGACCACATCCGCATCAGCGGCTAGCCTGTACGCCCGCTCTGTACGGATAGAGAGAGGCACGACCCGGACCACAGGTTTCCGGGCCGTCGTGACTCTGCGAACATGAGCCGCCGCAACATCGACCTTGCGCAGACCCAAGCAATGACGGTCGGCGTAGACCAGTCGATCAAGGTTGTGCTCTTCCACGATGTCAGGATCAATGATTGTTATCTGCTCGAAACCTGTACGCGCAAGAGCTTCGAGTACCATTGAACCGACACTCCCAGCGCCAACCACGCAGACATGGGTCCGGGCAAGCCGGCTTTGCGCTTCGATCCCCCAGCTGTCGAGCGTCCGACGAAGGTTCGGACGGCGAGCGTAGGGCAGGTATGCAAACGGAGGCGAATCAGCCTGTGAGTGTCGCGTCCCTACGCGACGGACATCGGTACAATGAGCAAGCTCAATGCACCCAAGCCGTGACTCCTGCCAGAACCGCGCACTCCAATGCTCATCTTCGGCTAACGTAAGTCCCAAGAGAGGAAGTTGCGTCTCTCTGATGAATGGGACAATGATATTGCGTTCGGAATTGTCGTCAATCGGGCTAAGATCTTGCCAACCCCGTGACGGATGACTGTGAAGGATGGCTACGCCAGCCTTCGCCGCGATTGCGCGGTCGAGGACACGGTTTAAATATGATTCACGTACGGTGACGGTGCCGTGGAGGTCTCGTTCTCCGTCCTCCGGCAGGACAACTTCGCCAAGAATCCCTGTATAACGGTTCGCGCCGTCACCACGATACCAAAGCGCGAGGCACGCCTCCTCTTGGGACTCACCACTTTGAAACCCACTCAGTAGGTGATCGGCAAGTTCACGGTGCAGAGTCTCCCGAATCAGAACTCGGTGATTCACCGGGCACTCCAGATCCGCCGGATGTGTCGTTCGAGGTAAGTCTTCATGTTCTTCCCGCCGGGCGTGTCGATCCCGTCCCAGAAGTCACTCGGCGGAGCGCTGATAGCCATCCATGCAACTCCATCCTCCTCATACTCCCTAACGACACCCGGTGACGGGGCTCCTCTGACCTGCTCTGCGAGCACCTCATCCGGTGGCGACACGTAAACCCAATGCGGTGCCAGTTCGGGCCAAGCCCCTTCTTTGTCCGGCAATGCTAAGCCCAACAGCACCGTCTGCTCCTTACGGCTACCGTCCTCGATTCGATACTCGAACATCACGCCATCGCCGACCCCATGTTCCTCTGGGGGAGCAAACGGCTCCGGTGCGAAACCGAGCCCACGAAGGTCTTCCGCAAGAAGCTCCGCGTTCTTGCTCATGCGAACGGCGCACCCTTATCCGGAGCTGCTCTAAAGACAGAGTCCTTTTCGAGATCCACCTGATCTCCAACGACGAAGGTTTTGTCGGAGTCAGGAACCCTTAACACGTATCCCGTCTTGTCGGGATCCTCGCCGATGGCTCGCCCTTCGTACGCCGTCCGCAATATGTACGCCACATCGACGATCTGCTCCTTAGAGAAGAACGTCTCACCGTTCACCTTGAACTCAAACTGTTCCATATCGGTATCCTCCTGCTGTTGGGTGCTTCCCGACGGATAAGTAAAATGCGGCTTGTTATCCGCATAGCTACTCTGAAGTGAATAGTTCTCCCTATCCTTCTCGGTTGGATTTGGGAGAAACCGCTGAAAGGGATCCGGCCCTTCAGCGGCCTGCCGGACTTTCCGACAAAATCTTTGGTCCATATAGACAGATCAACAACGGTCCATAATGGATCATCGATGCACCATTGAGAAAAATCTTGACTATACTAGGACCAGCGTATAACTTCAAACACTAACGGCTACAACTACAAAAATGGCCGTAAATCTCCTTTCCTCTTTCCCGTTGAGGTTTGGCGATTAATTCTCATATCAGTACTGGGGCGAGCGATTAGGCAGATCGTTCGCCCCTTCTATTTTGTAGAACCTACAGAGTACTTGTTGTTTGCGCAAGGGGGAAATTTTTATATAAAATAAGCTCAAAGAGGGAGTGCTAATTAGTTCAGTATCACCCTCCTCTATATTGTATCATGACTTCTCTATTAACACAATATCTTGTGTTTTTCAGTAGAATGAGTCAAAGCCTATATTAGTGCCTAGGGCACCGCGCACCCGCTATTGACAAATCATAATTACAACATTATTGTTGTGATTATGATTCCCGCATTAGTCACGATTCCTAGGTCGCCTTGGCCTATCTTGCCTCAAGGTTCACACCCCGCTGACCTTGGTGCGGTCGCAGACAGATTTGCGACCAACCCATGGCGACGCTCGTTGTTCGATGGTCTCATAGACGGTGCCCGTAGTCTGCTCACAGCCGGCTGCGCACGGATTTTTCTCAATGGCAGCTATGTGACGGGCAAACCAAAGCCTCAAGACTTTGATGCCTGTTGGGATCCCACGGGTGTCGATTCCAGAAAGCTCGATCCGATTTTTCGCGACTTTAGTAATCAGCGGGCCGCTCAGAAAGCGCGGTTCAAGGGTGAATTCTTCCCGTCATCGATGATCTGTACCGATGTCGGACAGAGTTTTGTCGATTTCTTCCAAGTGGATCGATACAGCGGCCACAGGAAAGGGATTGTGGTCGTCGAACTGCCTACCGATCCGATGCTCCAACCACAGGTGACGCCATGATCTATAGCGACAAGCAATATCGCATCTCAAACGGCGAGCTTACTAAACTGAAGGATGCCCTCAGTGTCGCCCAAATGCGAGAAACCGATCAGGAATGGCTGAAGACCGCGGAGATCGATGCGCTCAAGAGCCAAATCGAGGAGATTGAAGCCGAGCTTGCCCATTATGATTTGCTTAAGGCGGGGCAAATTACCTTCGCTAAATCATTCGCGCTGGAGAACTTGCCCTCGATCCTGATTCAGGCGCGTATCGCCTCCGGCATGAGCCAGACCGATCTCGCGAAGGCGCTCGGTCTCAAACCGCAACAGATTCAACGCGATGAGGCCTCCAACTATATGGGTGCCAGCCTCGCGAAGTTGATCGAAATCTCGCGCCTACTCGGCGTCCACATCGAAGAGCTATTCGAAACCGATCAAGAAATGCGCGGTTCTTTGTTCTCTTGGAAAACTGTCGAAGACGTTGTCTGGCGGCAGTTTCCCTTCAAAGACATGATCAAACGGAAATGGTTTACGGTGCCACGTGGCGGCGATCCGATCGAGAAAGTGCGCGAATATTTCCTCACTGCAGCTGGACCGCAATTTGCGACAGCATTCCACAGGAAAAAGATGCATAGTGGCACCGTCCCCAACGAATACGCCCTCCTCGCCTGGCAAGCACGAGTACTGGATCGGGCGCGCGAGGCCATCAGCCGACACGGGATCCCCGCATTCGACCTCGACGATCGCTGGATCAAGAAGCTGGTGGCCCTGACTCGTCGCAAGGACGGACCTCGTCGCGCTCGTCATCTCCTTGCGGAAAAGGGCATCGTACTAATCACGGAGGAGCATCTACCAGGAACCTATCTCGACGGGGCCGCTATGATGGGCGATACTGGACGGCCCATTATTGGGCTCACGCTTCGCTATGATCGGCTGGATAATTTCTGGTTTGTGCTGTTCCACGAACTCGGCCATGTGTTCCTGCATCTTATGGACGGCCTGCACTACGATTTCTTCGACGAAGAGGGCACTCGGGAGAGCGACAAGGTCGAGACCGATGCCGACCGATTCGCCCTCGATTCGCTGGTACCCCCTGATGATTGGGATAAGTGCTTATCGCGGTTTGCGCTCTCGGAAGAAGCGGTGCAAATCGACGCCGGGACGCTAGGGATCGATCCGAGTATCATAGCCGGCCGGATCAGAAAAGAGCAAGCCGACTACACCATTCTCAATAGTCTGGTCGGTCAAGGTGCCGTGCGTCCCCAATTGGTAGAGGTCGATAATGCTGTTGAGTGAAGACGCCTATGTCCCGGCACTACGCTGGCGGCAGAGTGAGTACCAAGCCTTGTTACGGCTTCGCAAAACAGTCAAAGACCAGATCGTGCCGTTGATTACGATCCCTGATGTCGAATTTGACTTCGAACTCTGGCGGGATAAGAAGACCGTCCATGAGCATGTGCTTCCCTTTGTCGGGAGATACCACGATAAGTGGGGCCAGCGCCCCGCTTGGATCACGCTCGATGAGGCGATCGCCAAGAGGCGCATGGATGACCGCAGCCATGTTCTCGACTATGTCTTCAACGGCCTCAGGCAGCGTAACGCGAAGGCTGTTCCCGGCCTGCCCTTAGACGCCGACCCTGAGACGATAGCCGCGGCTGCGCGAGTAGTCGCACGTGATGGACAGGGCTCCGCCATCATCGTACGCCTCGAAGATCTGATGATCGATAGCTCGAAAACAAAGGTCGTCACGCTGGCAAAGGACTTGCAGATTAAACTCACCGAAATCGATCTGATCATTGACCTAAAGGCCCCAAATTTCGAGCCTTACGACGCATTCGCCACTTTACTGACTGCTGTCATGCCGCGGCTCGGCGACCTCACGGTATTTCGCAACTTCGTCCTTGTCGGCACCGCGATCCCCGAGACTTTTGCCGGTATCTCCGCGGGCACGGATGAGATTCCGCGCCATGATTGGCTCTTCTACCAAACACTGCTCATGAATTTGTCCGACGGCATGCGACGACCGGCCTATGGCGACTACACTATTGTCCATCCGAATTTCGAGGCCAAAGACATGCGTCTCGTCAAACCGGCAGGTAAAATAATCTACACGACCGAGAGAACGTGGGCGACGCGCAAAGGCGGTTCATTTCGCGACGATCAGAACCAGATGTTTACTCACTGTCAAGAGGTCGTGCGCGATCCGAGATTCAACTTTCGCGGCGAAGGCTTTTCGAGTGGCGACGCCTACATCAACGATTGCGCCGCTGAAAGGGAGGGGCCTAGCACTCTAGGACGTTGGAAAGAAGTTGCCATCAACCACCACATTACGCTGGTGGTGGAAGAGCTCGCCAACCTTGCCGCTGCCGCATAGCGCGTTTGATCAGTGCCGTCAGATCGGCCGTGCTCAAGGATTCAACCAGATCGGCATAGAGTTCCTTGCGCGTGGCACGACGAGGGCCGCGCGGCGCACCCAAGGCCTGCAGCGCTTCTTCTGCTTCACCACGCCAGAGTAGATGAACGAACATAAATGGATCGAAGTCCGGGTTCGCCCGAGCCGGGCGAATGTGATCGAATGAGATCCCGCCACGAGGGCCGATTTTGACCTCCACAAGACCGGCCCAGCTTGGCAGCATTGTTGTAACCGTCTCAAGGTGCCGCGCACCAACAACCAAAGTCAACTTCTGCAACGTCATCGCATAGAATTCGAGTTGCTGTGGTAGCCGCATGAGCGTGTCGAGATCGCTCTTTATCTCGTAGCCATGAATGCTGCAGTTGATCACAGCTATATCGATACGGCACCGGGCATGAGCGAGTCCTAGCTCGTCGACTACAATGGTGTCCGAATGCCTATGGTGATGCCGGAGGCATTTGCCATGGAGCGCTCGGCGGATGGCGCTCTCGTCCGGGATTGCTTTTCTATAATCGTACATCGCCGCTCTCATCATCGGGACCTTCATAGTGGTCTAAGGGGTATACACTGCCGTGCTACACGATATCCACCCATCGCAATCATTTCTACCTTTCTCGTTCGACGCTGAGGTTGATCTCAGAAGACCGATCCGAGCCCCATTTCCCAAGCGCGCCCTATCTACCAATTAGGCTCCTTATTGAGGTTATCGTCAATGCGCTGAATACGCGCAAGGGGGAAGGCAAGCCCCCTCAAGGTAGTTTGCAGGTCCTTCTGCAGGATGCCCAGTACGGTTAGCCTTTCAGCGAGAGCGGCCCCCGAACTAGTGCGGGCTTTGGGCGAGGCGGGGGTGGGGTGATTTGGACAGGCCTCTGTAGGCTTTGAATTCGTCGAAATAGCGCAGGTGCCCAACAGGGCTAAGGAGCGCAGCGACGTAGCGCAAACCGTGCTATTAGGCGGAGTGCGATTCTCCACAAAGAGCTATTGACTCATCTGTCCAAGCCACAATCTCTAAATATCGCTGCCGTGGTCGATACCACTTCTTGCCACAGTCTGCGTCCCAACTCGGCACTCGCTTGAGTCGCGTCGCCTATGACACCGGTGTCTGAGTATTTCGTGAAATCGAGATGCGGATCGTCCCAGTCCACCTCCCTTGAGCTAGTTGACGGAATCCTGTCAAGTCGGACTGTGTCTGGACGCCGATGCAGGGCGATTGAGGTCGTGAAGCTGTCGGCGTGTCCACCTAAGACACTTGGATCAGCTACACGGCACCAAATGTCATGGTACGGCAAAGGGGGAAGATAGGCCACGCATGAAGAGCGAAATTTCGCGTTGAACCTGTCCATTGCCTCCTTTAGTCGATGCTCGCCGCAGCCGCGCCAGACAACGATGGTATCGAAGCCTTGCTCTGCAAGTGATTCAAGGACGAAATAGACACACTGTTCGTGAACCGAGTGCGGGATGTTGACGTAGCCTGAGCCGAAGCCCCGATGTTCGGGCGTGGGTCCAAATGGCATAGCCGGCAAAACCAAAGCACGGACGTTGTAACAGCGCGCCATATACTCTGCAGCTTCCAAGGCAACCGTCTCCGCAAACCAAGTGTCGAAATCCACCGCCAAATGTGGCCCTTGCTGCTCTGTGCATCCAGTGGGTACGATCGCCGAACATCCAGCGTCAATAAGAGACTTAATCTCCAGATATGTATAGTCAATGAATTTATGCGACTTCATGTTGGCTCGTCTGCATTCGTCCCTTGGTCATTCCTTTTCTATGGACAATGGCATTTTCTTACGCTGCAACATCAATTCCACGTTAAGCTCTTCGAGTAACCCAAGCAACTCCAACGCCTCACCCAACACGATGCGCTCGCACAAGACCGTCGCTTGTACTAATTACTAATTTTGGCTAAATTAGTAGTTAGTTAGTATTTAGTCATCTTGAAGTAGCAACTCACGCCATTTCGCCGCCGATCCCCATCAGATGGATATATAGAATGAGCGACAATTTCGAAGATCAACTCAAGCGGGTCGTCGCGCCCTGACGAGTCATACCCTTGCCGCCTCTGCCAGCGTCCTACCTGAGAAGCTCGCGCAGGCGGACTGCATAGCGCGCACGGTCGCGGTCGTCGGCCCGCACGGGTACTCCCATATACATTCCATCACCAGTGTACCGCGGGATCACGTGCGTGTGCAGATGCCAGACGTCTTGGCCGCCGGCCGGCTCGTTGTTTTGCCGCACTGTCACGCCGTCGCAGGGATACCCGGTGCGGATGGCGACCGCCACGCGACGAACCATATGGGCGATGCGGCCGGCCAACTCGTCGGGCAGCGTGTAGACGTTCTCAATGTGCGCCAGCGGGATCACCAGCGCCTTGCCGGGGTTGGCCGGACTCCAGTGCAGTGCAATCTGCACCAGAACATGCTCGTCCCGCCAAGCCGTGAACTCGGATTCCGCGCCGCCTGCGATGGCGCAAAACGGGCAGCGATACTCGGTCGGCTCGTGCGAGAGTAGATCAGCCATAACGAGCGGAGAGCCAACCAAACCCCCTCACCATACAAATACCGTCCCCAACAATTCATCGGGTGCATCCCGCAATGTGTCATAAATGCGCTTGGCCGCGCTCACCGGGACGACATCGCGGATTAAGGGCGCAATCTTCACCAACCCTCGATCGACCAGACGACACAGATTCTGCAGGTCATCGCGATCAAAATGACTGTTTTGCTTTAGCTCAATCTCGCGTCCCTGACCGAGGTTAAAGGTATAGGTCACTTTGTCTCGTCCAGCGATGAATACAACCCGGCCGCGCTGGCGCACAGCACTGATAAGCTGATCCTCCATGCCCGGTACGCCGGCAAAGTCAATCACCGCATCGAACGTCCCGTCGGCGATTTCTTTTCCCCATCCGTCCCCTGCAACATTCAGCACGGTCTCAGCCGCACCAATCTGCTCGGCAATCTCCAGACGGTTGGCATTGATGTCGCAAAGCGCGACGCACGCTCCCATGCCAGTAGCAATCTGTGCGGCGACCTGACCGATGATGCCAGCCCCCACGATCAACACCCGTTCCCCCATCTGCAACTCGGCATTGCAGCAGGTGCGCATGGCGACACTAGTCATCCCAAAAAGCGTCGCCTCCTTGCGGTCGATCGAGTCGGGCAGCTTGATGAGCAAGCCATCTTCTGGCATCACGACGTACTCTGCGTGGACGGCACTCATATACAACACATCCCCAATCTGTAGTTCGCTAACATCGGGCCCCACCTCGATCACCCGTCCCACATTTTGGTAGCCGTTGCCACCGGTGGGCAGTTGTTCATCTTTGGGAGCGTAATTGCCGCCAATCAGTTGATTGCGTTCCGTGCCGTTTGTTATCCCGGAGTAGATCGTCTCGGTTTTGACTTCATTGCCGGTTGGTCCCTCCGGCTCAGGCCAATCGTGGACGAGGACTTTCTGCCTTCTCTTGTCAGGTAGACCTTGAATACTCAACGACCGCATTCCGCCCCTAAGTCTTCCCCGCCCCTCTCTCTAGGCGCGGCCGCACCTCTCGCTCCAAGCGGTCCGCTAGTTCGTCTTCTGCTACATCAAGTGCATAGTCCATCTGAATGCCCATCCAGAATTGGGGGGACATGTTGAAGTAGCGAGCGAGTCTCAGAGCGGTATCAGCAGTAATGCCTCTTTTCCCTAACACGATCTCATTGATACGTCGGGGTGGTACGCCGATGGAAAGCGCGAGGTGGTTCTGACTGAGATTCATCGGCTTGAGGAACTCTTCCAACAAGACTTCCCCCGGATGAACAGGAGCCAATTTCTGTTCCGCACTTAGAACGAAAAACTCGCCCCCAGCCACAAATTGACGGGATTCCCTGGGGTGAAGTGGATCTCCGAAACAGGTTCCTCTTCGTTCCGCAGCCGCGATTCAGTGTCGAATTGCGCCTCGTTCCACGTTGTATTCAGCACGTTCTCTACGCCCAAATTGAATCGCCAAGCCCCGAGGCGATAGGCTCCGTTGAAATCGACGACAGTGTAGCCCTCGGCCGTGATACTGCCGTCCTCGTTGGCGGGCCGGTCGCCGATGTGGCGGTAGCGCAAGCCGCCTTCCAAGCCATTGGGATGGTACCAAGTCAAGCCTCCGGTAGAGGTCCGTTGGGGGGCCAGCGGGATCTCATTGGCGTCGTCGGGTTCGTCCACGGCCTCACCACGGGCAAGATTGAGGTCCACATCGGCCCACAGCCACGGATGCAGTTGCAGACGGGCTTCCAGATCCAGCCCCGCCCGCCGGGTTCTTCCGCTAGCCTCGGTAGTGCCAGCATCGCCGACAAAAACAAATTCGCTCTCCAGATCCAGCCACCACAGAGCCGCTCCCACGTTCAACCGCTCGAACAACCGAGTCCGCAGACCGGTTTCGGCCCCCACCGCCCGCGGCAAGGTCCCTTCTTCAAGGTGGCCCGGATCGATGTAGCGTCCCGCTAACTCAACGGCAACATCGGCCTCGCTGTGCCCATCGCGCCGCATGACCCGACGAATTTGCGAGGCCCGAGCGTCGATGACGTTGTTGCGGGCGTCGTTGGAATGGAAGCCAGTGCCGACATTGGTAAAAAGATCCACGGCGCGGCTGGGGCTATACACCAAGGTTGCTTTCGGGCTGAGTATGGAGGCTTGGGCAAAGCCCGAAGCGTGGGGCAACTCGCTGGGGTACCCCTCGCGGTGGTCGTCAACATTGAAGGTGAAATAATCGCCGCGCAGCCCCAAGATCATTTTCAAGCGCGGGGTGAGGGCAAGTTCCTCTTGGACCCACAGGAACAGGTTGCGCTCCACCACATCGGCATTGACCAGCGACGCTAGGCGTTGGCGGTCGGGGCTTTTCCACAAACCCACGGCCGCATTATCAGCGCGCAGGCCGCCCCCTATCGAGGTATGAGCCAAGTACGGGCCCCACTTGTGGAAGAAGGAATACCGGCTGTTGATCCCGGTAACTTGGCGATCATCGGTCTGTTCGATGGTGTCGCCGCGCTCGGGGTCGTCGAGGAAGAAGGTGAAGTTGGAAAACAGCTTAAACTGATAGCTAACCAAGTAGGCCTGCAGATCAAAGGTGCTCGTGCCGGCCTCTTCAACGTGGAAATTGACGTGGAAATCTTGGCGGCCGGTGGTGCCTCCTTCCAGATCATCAATAGCACCCCAGCGGTCAATGAGGCCCTGTTCTACGGCCCGTTGTGGAATCTGCCCAGAGGCGTCCCAAGCCGAACTAAACCCGCTGGTGGTCAAGGTAAGGGTGGAGCGGTCGGAGAGGTGGTTGTGGTACTTGCCGAAGAGATTGAGGCGTTGCAGGCCCTGAGGCCGCTTGACCGGGCCATTGGTGCGGTAGTACTTGCCCGCGAAATAGGCACTTTGCTCGGTATCGGCCAGCGGAATCTGATAGAGCATGGTGTACTCGGCCGTATTGAACCCACCCCCTTCGAGTTGAATAACGTTGCCGTCGAGGTGGTCGCGGGTGCGATAGGCGACGGCCCCGGCCGTAGCCAGATTGCCGAATTCGGCGAAGTACGGACCTTTCTTGACGTCCAGTTGCTCGACGACTTCGGGAATGAGAAAGTGCAGGTCGGCGTAGCCTTGCCCGTGGCCGTGGGAGACCATATTCACGGGCACCCCATCCACCGAGATGGCCACATCCGTGCCGTGGTCGGCGTCAAAACCGCGCAGAAAAATCTGTTCGGCTTTGCCGCCGCCAGCGTGTTGGGCGATGATGAGGCCGGGGGCCAGTTGCAGCATCTGATGGGCCGTGCGGCTGGGTCGGGTTTGCAGGTCGAATTGGCGCACCGCCCGCGAGGAGGCCGCGGAAAAGGCCCGATCGGCTTGGATCAGCATTTCGCCCATGTGTACGGGGCTGGGAGTCAGGGCAGCGGTCAATCGAGCTTGCTCTCCCGAGACCACCTGCAAGGTCTCGGTGCGGGCAGCATAACCAATCATACTAATTTCCACTTGGTGGGTGCCCGCAGGCACGGCCGGCAATACGAACTGACCTTCCAAATCCGTGACCGCCCCCAGCAGGGTATCGACGAGGCGAATGTTGGCTCCGGATAGCGGCTCGCCGGAAACCGCGTCGGTTATCTTGCCACTTAGCTGAGCCGCTGGCTGGGCTGTTATAGGATAGACGACTAGCAAAGTCGCTAGCATCGACAGATAGACCATACTGCGCATTATCTACTTCTCCTTATCAGATTTATC
>JAJEEZ010000370.1:0-24253 GCA_022820705.1 Candidatus Latescibacterota bacterium
GTGCTTGCAACCTACCCAGCAATCGGTTATATACCTGTTCGCTGCTGCTCATAAGGCCCTCCTTTGATCTTAGGCGGTTAAAAGAGAGCCATAAACTATGGGCAGCAGCCCTATTTTCAAAAGTGTAAGGGAATCAGAGGAATGATTTCAAGCCCCGGAATGTGTGGTTCCACGCAATCACGGAATATCAACTCTAGGCTATTGGCTAGGTCGGCACAACGGGGGATGGGTAAAATTTTATTGGCGACTCCTGGCCCATTTTCAGACTCTTGCTCGTCTATGCCCAGTATGAAGACACCACCAAAAGCGTTTGCAAAAGCGACTGACTCCTCAAGAATCTCGATTTTCGCTTTTCTACCTAGCTTCCCGCCATTGTACCAAGTATCTACTTGTCCCTTTTCTGCTGATAAACCTCTCTTAAATTCAATCCGCTCGTCCTCCTGAACACTTGAATCAATCAGTGCTTGCAGATCATTGATCCCCAACTGGTCGGCAGGTTTGGTGAGTATGTCTATCATGGGTCAGGTTTACCCCTTTGTTACCATTATATCTTTTAGGCGGTCGGTTCGTTTTACTTTCCCTCTTCAATCCACTCAGGTTCTGGCAGTCCTTCGACGATGCGGTTGGTTTCCATGCTGACGCGGATGACGCAGGCGAGGAGTTTTAGCGGATAGGATGGGTCGCCGACGGTTTCGGTGGCGTAGCGGTTGGCGTCGTTGACGATGCCGCTGGCTTTGTCGGTGGATACGGCCTGTCGCTCCATGACCCATTTGAGGGCAGGCTTGCCGTTGACTTCGTAGTCCCAAGCAGTGGCAGGAATGCCGGTAACGGTAATGTTGTTATTGTAGATGATCGTCGTGAGGTCGGGGGCTTTTTGAGTGCCGCCGAGTTTCATCTTTCGGACGCGGAAGTAGGTCGCTGGATCGGTGTTAGCTGGCGCGTCCCAATCGCCGTTGGCGAATTCGAGCGGCCACGGGTCAACGCGGTCGAAGCCGACGTGTAGATTGCCTAACTCGCGTCCGGCAACGACGAGGGCGGTGAAGTGATCGGGGTCGGTGGCGAGCGGGATGCGCGGTAGCTCTTTGGAGAGATTGTTGGAGAAGCGCTGGCGGTAGGATGGGACGTGGAGCAGGCCATAGATGTAGTGGAAGATGTCGTGCTTGGAGACAGTGTCGCCGTAAGCAGCGCAGAATTTGGCGAGCGCGTCGTCGGTGATGGCGTCACGGCGGGTGTAGCCATGGGAATCGGGTGTGTCGGAAGACTGCCCGAACAGGCTGTCGTCGCTGTCGAGCTTGTCGTAGAGGTAGGAAGGAAAGCATTGGCCCGTGTCCATCGTGTGAAGATTCGGGATAGCATCAACCATCAGTACCGAAAATCCAGCCCGCACCCCGACCCCCGTCACGCAGATAACGCGGTTTTCGGTATCCATGTGCGGAAAAACCTTGGGGATCTGGCCGATTCGATCATTCACAGAAGAACTGAAATACAGCCATTGCCGCATGAACGGACGGTAAATGCAAGGTACGATCCGACCTTCATCAAAGTTGATTCGGATTTTTCTTTTGAAGTAGCTTAATAGCGAACTGGACCAACTTATATTCCTTGGATCTTTGTTTACAAAGAGATTGGTGTCTACTTTGGAACTGTCAGGTCGATTGCCCTCAAACCGATCAAGCTCCGAATTGTAAAAGGAGATCATTGACCGGACATTCGCCCCGAGGGCACTGGACGAGAAATTGTAGCACCAAGTGTCTCGGTTGGTTGAAACACCATGTGAATATTTCTCGAATATCCGCGCTTCTAGATCCCCCTTCTTCTTACTTCCGATCGTCGTAAACCGACCAAATTCCGTATCCCCTTGTCCAAGCCAATCATACTTTGCATCCGGCTTTATCCGAGTCCAGCCATCCGATTGCGTTATTCCACGGATACCACCGAATTGCAAAATCTCCTTGAACTTCGCCTCGCGATCGAGACCATCACCGATGTCGTGGAACAAGATGCGGCCATGTTCCCCTGCGTCTGGATTCTTCACCAAAATAGTAATAGAGCATCCAGTCATGCTGCCTTGTCCGAATACGTTACCGCCTTCGCCGGCCCTGCCACCGCTCAACATATCCTTACGGATGTCCCCTCGCAGATGAAAGACATACAGACTACTGAATTCCTCTGCCAAACACTTCCTCATTCCGTCGGCAAACGTGCGTTCGAGCCATGCACTCCCCGACACAAACCCAATCACGCCACTCGTGCCGATCCGGTCGCTCGCCCAGCGGATCGCACGAATGTAGCTGTCGCGTAGTAAGCGTTTTAATTGAGCACGGGAATATCTTGCGTAGCTTTCTTCGATGCGCCCGTCCACCCCTGGATACTCTTGGTTTGCGGCGTTGTCATTCGCGCTCCGTTGCCCAGCCGACCACGGCGGATTCCCCATAATTACGCGAATATCCGTCTCCTTCTGTCGCGTTCGACGCCCCGAATTATCCGGCATGATCTGCGCCAGCAAATCGTCGCCTTCCTGCATTTCAAAGGTGTCCGTCAAGCAAATGCCGTCAAAAGGTTTGTAGTCCCCGCCGACAATCCCGTGATAGGCGGTCTCGATATTCACCGCTGCGATGTAATAGGCCAGCAAGACGATCTCATTGGCGTGAATCTCATTAGCGTACTTGCGCGGCAAATCCTCCGGTGTAATCAAGCCCGACTGCAAAAGCCGCGTAACAAACGTGCCGGTGCCGGTGAAAGGATCGAGAATATGTACGCCCTCGGAACCCAACGTCGTGCCGAATTCGTCCTCCAAAACATCGTTCACCGAGCGGATAATGAAATCGACAATCTCCACTGGCGTATAGACGATTCCTAGCCGCTGCGTCATGTTGGGGAAGGCGTTGCGGAAAAATTTGTCGTATAGCTCGACAACAATCTTCTGCTTGGCCTCGTCAGTAGCCGCCCCAGCCACCCGTCGCCGGACGCTGGCGTAAAACTCGTCGAGATTAGCCGCTTCCGCGTCGATGTTCGACGGCTTGAGCACATCCAACACATCTTGGATGCCTTGGCTAACCGGATTACGCGAAACGAACTCAGTCTCGCCGAACAGCGCGTCGAATACAGGTCCGGTCACCGAATGCTGCGCCAGCATTTCAATCGCGTCGTCGTCGGTGATGCCCTCGTTTAGATCATCTCGCAACTCAGTGACGAACTCTTGAAAAATCTCCCGCTCGGCGTCGCCAGATTTGACGATGGCCGTGATGCGCTCGATGTGCCGACGGGCAATGTCCGCGACATCTCCAGCCCATTCGTCCCAGTACTTACGGTCACCGCATTTCTCAACGATTTTCGCCCGAATTACCTCCGGCAGTCCGTCGAACAAGGTCTGTTGAAGATCCTCCGGCTGGGTGCGCGTGGCGTCCGGGTCCCTCGCTGCCCCTCTCCCAATATCTGCCCTGTCCCCAGCCTGAGTCGCGGCTGGCTCCCAGTCCGCTAGCGCGATAAGGCCAATACGGTCGCCCGGTTCGCCTAGTTCAATCCGGTTTATCATCCCCTCAAACCGCTCGTCGTGGCTGCGGATCGCATTCAGCGTCTGCCAGACGACCTCAAATGCCTTGTTGTCGTTGAGCGCGGCTTCTGGCGGAGTGCCCGACGGAATGACTACCGGCAGCACGATATAGCCCATGTGTTTGTCGGGGGCTTTACGCATAACCCGCCCCACCGCCTGCACCACATCGATTTGGCTCTTGCGCGGGTGCATGAACAGAATGGCGTCCAATGCTGGTACATCTACCCCTTCGGAAAGGCAGCGGGCATTGGTGAGCACCCGGCAACCGCCGTTGGCGTCGGCTTCGTCCAACCAGTTCAGTGCTACCGAACGCTTTATGGCGTTGAAGGTGCCATCGACATGCTGGGCCGCAACCGGGTATTCCGTCAGGTCCGCCCCCTCATGCTCGCGGTATTCCTCGGTGACTTGGGCAAAGAGCCGCTCTACTTGCTGTGAAGATTTTATGTCGCGGCAAAAGGCAATGGCGCGGCGCATTCCTTCGCGGTCGTTTTCCGGGAACTGGTCGGTATCCACCTTGGCCAAGGCCCGCCAGCAACCAAGCAGTTTGGCCCCGTCGTCGAGTTTCAATTCGCCGTCCTCGGCAAGACTGCGCTGGATCGCTCGGGCCGCCGCGTCCTCTGGGACCGTTAGGACGATCACTTTGTAATCAGTTAGCAAGCCCTGCTCCACAGCCGCGCCGAAGGTAAGTCCGTAGAGTAGCGGCCCATAGAAGCGCTCATCCTCCATGGAGCAGAGGGCCGCCGCCAGTTCGCCAGCTCGGGTCCGTGCGCTGGCGGCATAGACCTTTGGTGTTGCGGTCATATAGAGCCGCCGGTAGCAGCGGATGTGCTCGTCTTGGTGGATGCGGACGAAATGCGATGAGTCTTCGCCCTCGATCAGTGCCCCAGCAGTGCGGTGCGCCTCGTCGCAGATCGCCAAGTCGAAGGCGGGCACTCCGTGTACCTTCTGTGCCTCCTCGATTACCGGGCTGGATTGGTAAGTGGCAAAGACGACGGTCAGGGCATCCGGTGCTGGCGGTGCTGCGACGGCGGCGAGGCGGGCAGCATCCGTAGTGGCGGGAAACGCCAAATCCAGCGCGTCCATGTCAATGAGGTCGTCATTGCGACGTCGGCGCTTGCCGACTTGCGAGTCGGAACACACCGCGAACGAGCGCAGCGGAATGTTCGCGTCTCGCGCCCATTCGCGCACCGTCTGCGCCATCAGCGCCAGACTGGGTACGAGATAGAGAACTCTCCCTTCAGTACCGACGATCTGTTCGGCGATGCGGAGGGATGTCAGCGTTTTACCGGTGCCGCAGGCCATGATCATTTTGCCGCGACTGCCCGGGTTCGCTAATCCGCCAGTGACTGCTTCCAGCGCCTTGCGCTGATGCGGAAGGAGTCTGCGCTGTTCGGCGACGCGAACTTTGCCGCTGGTCGCAAAGTCCTGCCAACGGATTGAGCTGGCCTGCAATTCCTGTAGGCCGATCCGCCGGACCGGCACCGCTTGGTTCCTCAGCATCTGCTCTGCTTGGGTGCTCCACTCGCGACCGGTCGTGTCGATGATCAGCCGCTGCCGGAAGTCCCTATGGCCCGAAGCAGCCAAAAAGGAATCGATCTCTGCCTTGGCGATGCGGCTACCCTTTGCATGGAATTTGCATTGAATGGCGCACCATCCCTCCTCATCTTTCAGCTTGGCGACCAAGTCGATACCGAGGTCTTGCGCTGATCGCTCCGGCTCGATGTAGAATCCCAGCGGCTCAGCTACCCGGTCGTCGCGCCGCTCCGGTGCTTGGGCCCAATCCGAATAGAGCATGGGCTGTTCGTATTGCCGGGCTTGGATCGGGTCGTTTTGTAGGTAGGCGATGCAAAGATTCTCGAATGCGGTTCCCTTGTCGCGCTCGCGGCTGTACTGGGCCGTGACGGCCTGTTGTCGCCAGCCGGTAAGCAAGTCGTCTAAGACGGTGGTGTTGTCCTGAGTCATTATTGAGTTCTCTCGTTGAATTTTTAACGCGCTTCCGCTGTCGTCAGCACCATCTGCCCGACATCGTCCACGCGCACTTGGTAGTGAGGATGGACGACGGTGGTTGAATCGATCTCCTCGACGATGGCTGGTCCTTGCACTACCGCGCCAGCTCTCAGCGCATAGCGGTCGTACACTGGGCAATCGACGAATCCCTCACTCTCGGCGAAATACACTGGTCGCTGTCCTTTGGCCGTCGCCTCTCCGGTTGCCTCTGCCAGCGGTGCCAGCGCGGGTTTGGCGATCTGGCCGATGGCTGAGAGTCGGACGCTGACCAGTTCGACGTCCTCGCCCGGTGCGCTAAAGCCATAGGCGCGATCGTGCGTGCGGTGGAACTGTTCCAATAGCTGGTCTAGCTGTGCTGGACCCAAGGCTTCGGTTGTCAACGGCAGCGTCAGCTCGTGGCTCTGTCCAACGTAGCGCAGATCTACTTGGCGTCTGAAGTCCATCGCCGCTTCCGCCATGCCCTCGCGCCCAAGCGTTTCCCGCCCCTGCGCTTCTAACTCGCGGAAGGTTTGCTCCAAGGCTTGGGGAACTACTTGGTCTAGCCGCTGGATGTGGGTGGTCGCGTAATCGTGTTTTAAGTCCGTCACCAACAATCCCAAGGCTGAAGCTGTACCCGGACTTTGGGGAATAATCGCCACGGGAATCTCGGTCAGGGCGGCGAGGCGGTTGGCGTGGGCTGGCCCTGCGCCGCCAAAGGCTACCAGCGCAAAGTCTCGCGGGTCGTAGCCGCGTTGCACGGAGACCAGCCGCAGCGCGTTGACCATGGCGGTGTTGGCGATCTCGACGATGCCGTGGGCCGCTTCGACCAAGTCCATGTCCAGCGGCTGGGCGCAGTGTTGTTCGATGGCGCGTTGCGCGGCCGTCGGGTCGAGGGCGATTTCGCCGCCGAGGAAATAGTTAGGGTTGAGCCGACCCAATACGAGGTTGGCGTCGGTGACTGTGGGTTGCGTGCCGCCTTGACCATAGCAGACCGGCCCGGGATCGGCCCCGGCGCTTTGGGGGCCGACTCGGAGGATGCCGCCGGGGTCCACCCAAGCGATGGAGCCGCCACCTGCGCCGATTTCCACGAGGTCGATTACTGGCGTGCGGATTGGATAGCCAGCGCCGCGAGTCGCCCCGACGCCCGATTGCGCCGTCGTCCCGACCTCGTAGTCCTTGGTCACGCTGGGCGAGCCGCCTTGGATCAGCCCGGCTTTGGCGGTCGTCCCGCCCATGTCGAAGGAAATCACTTGGTCGTAGCCCCGCGCCTGCCCCAGATGCGCGGCTGCGATCACTCCGGCGGCCGGACCGGATTCGACCATGTACACCGGCTTTTGCCGCGCTGCCGCAAAGGTGTACACTCCGCCGCTGCTCTGCATTACGAGCAACTCAGCGGCGATACCGGCCTGGGCCAACCGATCTTCGATCCGCTGCAAATAGCGCGCGACCACCGGGCGGATGCAGCTATTGATCACGGTTGTGCTGGCCCGCAAGTACTCGCGGAACTCAGGTGCGACTTCTGCGGATAGCGAGATGACGGCCTCTGGGAAAACCTCGGCGAGAATCTCTCCGGCCCGCTGCTCGTGGGTGGGATTGGCATAGGCGTGCAGAAAGCAGACGGCGATGGACTCGACGCCCTCGTCGCGCAGCTTGTCGGCTACTTGGCGCAGGGCGTCTTCGTCGAGCGGTGTCAGCTCTGCGCCGCTGGCGTCGAGGCGCTCGGGCACGCCAAAGCAGCGGTGGCGCGGCACGAGCGGGCGGGGTTTTTCAAACTGCAAATCGTAGAGGGTGGGGCGAATCTGGCGGGCGATTTCCAGCATGTCGCGGAAGCCCTCGGTGGTGATAAAGCCGGTCGGCGCGACTTTGCCTTCGATGATGGCGTTGGTGGCGACTGTGGTGCCGTGGACGATGTAGGCTACGTCTTGGGCGGCGATCTGCTGCTTGGCGAGCAGCCGCTGCACGGCTTCCATAAATCCGCCGGATGGGTCTTGGGGAGTCGAGGAGACTTTGCCGGTATAGATTTGCCCGGTCGCTTCGTCGATGAGCGCGATGTCGGTAAAGGTGCCGCCGATATCGACGCCGAGTCTATAGGCCATTGTCTGCCATCTCCCGTCGCCGCGCCTCGGTTGCCGCTTGATCGACTTGCCCAGTGGCGCTGTCGATGACTACGCCGTACTCGTCTCGCGCCCGCTCCGCGCTCACCTTGCCTTCGCGCACATCCTCGGCCACCGCTTGGGGGTCGCGCTGATGGGGTGGGCCATAGCCGCCGCCGCCGCAAGTGCGATAGCTGAAGACTGTATCGGCCGCGAGTGCAATCGTCGTTTTGGAGCCTAATTCGACGTGCTGGCCTTCGGGGTCGAGGATATAACGCGCTTTGCCTCCTGCTTGGCCCCCAGCCAGCCCTTCCGGCCCCCAGCGGTCTCGGTCCGACAGCACGGTAAAGGACACTTCGTGATCGATAAAACGGTAGTCGCGCCGCAGTCCCAAGCCGCCGCGATACTGCCCAGCCCCCTCTGAATCCTCTATCAGCTCATAGCGGTCAATCCGCAGTGGGTAGTTGATTTCGATCTCTTCAATCGGCGCGTTCTCGGTGTTTTGACCGTGGCACTGCACGGCGTCTGGCCCGTCCTTGGTACTGCGCCCTCCGTAGCCGCCGGCCATGGTCTCGTAGTAGGAATAAAGCTGCCCGGTGCGCGGGTCGGTGCCGCCGAAGCCGACTTGGCACATCGTCCCTTTGGTGGCGGCCGGAATCTTATCGGGCAGCGCCGGATGCAGGGCCTTGAGAATGATATCGGAGAGCCGCACCTGGGTCTCCCAGCCCCCGACCACCGGCGAGGGTGCCGTGCAATTGACGACCGTTCCCTCGGGGGCCACGAGCCGCACTTGCTCGTAAAACCCGGCGTTGACCGGCACGTCTTGGTCGATCAGGCACTTGAGCACGTACGCGCAGGCCGCAAAGGTCTGGGAGTAGGTGGAATTGACCGGTGCCCGGCGCTGCGGATCGCATCCCGTCAGGTCGAAGAGCACGCCTTCGTCGTCGATGGCGACGCGGACTTGGAGCCGCACCGGCTCGTCGGTGAAGCCGTCGTTATCGACGACGCCTGTGGCCGTGAACTCCCCCTTGGGCAACTTGGCCAATTCGGATAGCGTCCGCTCTCGGGTGTAGTCGATGAGCCGATCCATGTAGAAAGACGCTTCCGCCAACCCCACCTGCTCGGCGAGGGCGTTGAGCCGGCGAATCCCCGAGTGATTGGCCGCCACTTGGGCGCGAAAGTCGCCGCGCGTCTCGCGCTTGGAGCGGATTTGGGCGATGACTAGTTCGAAGACATCGGCCGAGATTTTCCCGCCGCGCACTAGCTTTACCGGAGGAATGATGATGCCCTCTTGATACACCTGCTGGAAGGCACCAATGCTGGCTGGCGCACCGCCGCCGACATCGACGTGATGGGCGAGGTTGGCCACATAGCCGAAGAGTTCCGCGCCGCAATAGACGGGCGAAATCAGCGTGATGTCGTTGAGGTGCACCCCGCCGCGATAGGGGTCGTTGACGAGGATTGCGTCTCCGGCCTGCAAGTTCTCAGGGCCGTATTCGGCGACCGCGCGAGGCGTGAGGATCGTCAGCGAGCCGAGGTGTACTGGCTGGGTAAACGCCTGGGCGACGGGCCGCAACTGGCGGTCGAAAAAGGCGCAGGAGAAGTCGGCGCGGGTTTTGATGTTGGTCGAATACGCGCTGCGCCGGAGGGCAATGGCCATCTCCTCGGTGGCTTCGAGCAGGGCGTTGCGAATGACCTCGAATTGGATGGGGTCGATCTGGTCGGGCATGGCTTCTCGCGGTTAATGGGTTGGGTAATATACGACAGACGCCGCTTGGGGTCAGCGGCGGCCTAGACGGCAATCTGCGCTAGGTAAATACTGGTTTTTCCTTCGTGCGATGAGTAGTAACTCATCCACAGCAAGCCCTCGTGCTCGACCATGCCGGGGTAGCTACAGTCGCCGCCGCTGGGCAGCCATAGCACTGGCTCGTAACTGGTCGGCGTCATCCGCGCCAGGACCGTGGCCGCGCCGCCGTCGGGGTGCCGGCTGCGAGCGCTGGCCCACAGCGCACCATCGGACCAGCGGATAAAATTAGGTCCTCCCATTGGGTAGTCGATTTGGGTCCACTGCCAGTCCGTGTACGGAGCTTGGCTGGTGCCGATCCAGTCGGGCCGCACTAGGGCAATCATGGTGCCGTCGGGCATAAAGCGCAGCGTGGTCTCGCTGGCCGTCCAGGTGTCGTTGGGCAGGAAAAACTCGGTGATCCACTGCCAGTCGAGGCCGTCGGTGCTGGAGTAGAGGAATCCCCGGCGCGGATGGGAGCCCTCGCCCAGCTTTGATACGCTGTAGGCGACTCCCTCGTGCCAGGTGACGCGCCACAGCCAGTGGTCTTCGGCCAGCACTTTCTGCGGCGTAGTCCAGGTGTAGCCGTCGTCTGAAAAGGCAATGCGCGGTGAGCGAGTGCCGTACTCGGTGCCCGCGTACAGGCTGCCGCCGGCCACCAGCATTAGGCGTCCGTCGCTGGCGATTGACAGCTTGGGGTCGCGCAGGTCTATCTCCTGTTCTGCTAGGACTGCTGCTGACTCATAGGTGTGGCCATCGTCTGAGCAAATGACTCGTATGGTGCCGATGCTCGGCCCGTGGTCTTGGGCCTCGCGGAAGGTACACCACCACCGATCGGCGAAGCGCACTAGGTCGGTGAAGGCGTTGTGGGGGCCGCGGTCCCAGATCTTCTCGACCGAGAGGATTTGTGGGGTTGTAGGGTGGTTAAGCTCTGTCGAAGTGTTCATCTCGCCTCCTCGTTAGACTTGGCGCGAAAGCTGTTTTACGCCCCATTTTACGTCAAGTGTTACTCTACTGTCGATGTGGAACTCGTTGACATCTTGAATATGCAAGTTTGATTGTGATGCACTACACGCAAGTTGTACTGGCTCCAAACGAAGATTGAGATCACGCTTGGGCAAACCTCGTTTTTCGCTTAAACCTATTGCACAATTGATCCTTTGACCCTTGTTATTATGTTCCTCAAACATAATGTTTGAGAAGCATAATAAAGAAGCATCGACTCACCGAAATCGGTGCGCGGCTGGGCAAACCCGCAGGTCATTTGACCTGCCCCCTCGCTCAGTTGATCGAACTGGGCTATATCCGGCGAGAAGTGCCCTTTGGCGAGACCACCAAATCGACTAGGCGCTCTCTATACAAACTGAACGACCGTTTCTGATCTTCTGGTATCGCTATGCCCGGCTGGTAAAGAGGTCAGTGGGGTATTGCAGCTCGCAACGCCTGAGTTACTCTCCGCTGGTCATCCTCGGTCAAGTGCCCCACTTTACTGAGGAGGAGTCTGTTGTCCAACGTGAATAGCTTCATCCGGGCAAGACAGGGTTTTCGCAAGCCCGCTTGGCTCCACTGCGCGAGAGATACGTCGAGGTGCCAAGCGCTGCGGGTAGCGCTGGTGATCATCATGAGCAGACTGGAGGCGTTTTTCTGGTTGAAAACAGAGTCGGACAGGACCAGTGCCTTGCGGCGTTTGGAGCGGGGCAGATCACTAAACGGAAAAGGCACTTCGACGATGTCAAAACGGCTACAGATCATCGTCCTCCTCGTCCTGCCACTCCGCCAGGGTCTGTTCGAGGGCCTTGGCCCACTCCAAGTCGATTTTCGCGGCTTTGTGGATGCTGACCTTATCGCCCTCTACTTCATAGGCGATGGCGTCTCCCGGATGTAGATCGAGGGTGCGGCGAATGGCCACGGGAACCGTGGTTTGGCCTTTAGATGAGATCGTGCTGATTTTGATCGGGGCCATAAGTAGAGTGACCTTGTTAAAGGTAAAGAGAGTAAAGTTCCTTGTATTCTTTACTAGTAAAGATAGAGTTTCTTGGACGGCTTACAAGCATTGACGGCTCGATGGCTCCAGCTATCTTTCGCCAGAAGGCCATATTACGACAAAAAAGGATCAGACCATGACCCCAATAGACGCCGTTCCCATTCTTATCGGCGAGCACTGGATAACGCCGGAAGTCGAGGCCCACACGCCGGTGTACCGTCCTGCTACCGGGGAAGTGATCGGACGCACGCCGCAGTGCGACCGGGTCGAAGTCGATCTAGCGGTCGAGGCTGCGAGCCGGGCCTTTGCGAACTGGTCGGCGACGCCAGCACCGGAACGGGCGCGGGTTTTGTTCCGCTACCGCGAGCTGCTGGAGGAGGAGTTTGAGCATCTGGCTGAGATTCTCTGCGGCGAGAACGGCAAGACGCGCGAGGAAGCGCGGGGCGATGTGCGCCGTGGCATTGAGGTCGTCGAGTTGGCCTGCGGTATCGGTCAGATGGCCAAGGGCGAGGTGCTGCCGGAGCTGGCCGCTGGCATTGATGGCGCTGCCACGCGCGAGCCGGTGGGTGTGTGCGCTGGCATCACGCCGTTCAACTTCCCGGCCATGGTGCCCATGTGGATGTACCCGCTGGCCATCGCCTGTGGCAACTGCTTCGTGCTGAAGCCGAGCGAGAAGGTGCCGTTTACGGCCAACCGCTTGGCGGAACTGTTCATTGAGGCGGGGCTCTCGCCAGGGGTGCTGAACGTCGTACATGGTGGTCGGGATGTGGTCGAAGCGCTCTGTCGGCACCCCGGTATTGCGGCGGTCTCCTTCGTCGGTTCGTCGCCGGTGGCGCGCCGGGTGTACGAGTTGACCGGGCAGACGGGCAAGCGCTGTCAGGCGGCGGGCGGAGCCAAAAACGTACTCCTCGTCATGCCAGACGCGGTCGAGTCCGGCCTGTTCGGCGAGGCGGCTGCGGCAGATCCGGCGCTGAACGCGGTTATGCACTCGGCCTTTGGCTGTGCCGGCCAGCGCTGCATGGCTGGTTCCTTGCTGATGGGCATTGGCAACGCCAGTGACGGCCTGCGCGATCAACTGGCCTCTGCCATGGACACGATGACGGTGGGGGACACCTTGCGCGACGATGTGGACATGGGGCCGGTTATCGACGGTGCCGCCCAGCAGCGCCTCGTCGGCCGCATCGCCGATGCTGCCTCGGCGGACTTGGCTGTGGTGCGCGACGGGCGCGAAGGCGTGCCGGACACCGGCTTCTACGTCGGGCCGACTCTGCTCGACGGCGTGACTCCGGGCCACGGCTTGTTCGCAGAGGAACTGTTTGGCCCGGTCTTGGGGCTGATGCGGCCCGAGACGCTGGACCAGGCGATCGACTGGATCAATCGCATCCCGTACGGCAATGCGGCGACCATTTTTACCCGCGATGGTGGGGCGGCGCGGACCTTTACGCGCGAGGCGGAGTGCGGGATGATTGGCGTGAACGTAGGCGTACCGGCACCCATGGCCCTGTTCTCGTTTTCCGGCTGGGATCAGTCGTTTTTTGGCGACCTACACGTGCAGGGGACCGAGGGAATTTTGTTCTACACGCGACAGAAGACGGTGTTGTCGCGATGGCCCTGAGGGAAAAGGCGCGGCGCTCAGCCCAAGTCCAGATTGAAATCCGCGGGGTCGAGGCCGCTGTCTTCGGCCAGTCCCCGCAGGCTGATCAAGACATCCTCGGGCATGACAATACCCTCGGCTAGCGCTTGCTCCCGCTTGTTCCACTCGATCTCGCCCGGCAGGAAGATAGTCCCGCCTTTGGCTGGAGAAGCGCCCTTGATTTCTTTGCACATGACGTCCATGCGGGCGTGGAATTCCTCCAGCGGCATCATTGCGCCGACATCAATGGCGATAAAGGCATGACCTTGGTTTGAAGGCTCGTCTGTGTCGGCGACCCAGCTTTGGACGCTGCTCATCATTGCCGCCCCGCTAAGGGTCGCCGTTAGCAGTTCCACTAGCACGGCCAACCCGTAGCCTTTGTGTCCGGCCATGGGTAACTGCGCGCCTTTTTCCGGAAACTCGGTGGGATCGGTCGTTGGAATGCCCTCTTCATCTACCAGCCAGGTGTCGGGAATTTCGCGACCTTCGTTTTTGGCCGCGAATATTTTGGTGGCTGCAACTGCGCTGGTGGCAATGTCGAGCATGACGGTGCGGTCGGTGCCGGTGGGTGCGGCGTAGGCGATTGGGTTGGTTCCCAGCACTCTGCTCTTGCCGCCGGGTACGGTCATGCAGGGTTCCACATTGCACATGGACAGACCGATCATGTCGTTTTCGGCGATCATGTTGGCGTAAAAGCCGGCGGCACCGTAGTGGCTGCTGCCTCGAATGCCGATGTAGCACATGCCGCTTTGGCGGGCTTTGGCAACGGCTAACTCCACGGCGCGGCAGGAGATGGCGGGCGGCATGCCGTCGCAGGCGTCGATAATAGCCCAAGATGGTCCATCAGCGACGATTTTCTCTTTTGCGGTTGCGACTAGACGGCCGCGCCGCGCGTTCTGCATCAAGCCGCGGATCTGCCGGGTGCCGTGCGTAAAGGTGCCCCAGGTGTCGGTGGTGACGAAGACGTGGGCGCTTAGTGCGGCGTCTTCTTGGCTGAGGCCGGCTTTGACCATGGCGGCGGTGCAAAAGTTCTTCAGGTCGTCCGGTTGGATGTTTTGGCGGGTAGATTCAGTCAATGGATTGGCTCCTTTTTAGTTGGTGCGTGGTGTATGGATAAAGAGATTTTTTGCAGCCTAGTCAAGGAGGGGTGCCGTTTGTTGTTGCCGACTTACAACGGAGCCGCTCCTTGACTAGTGTCCAAAAGGGCCTTTTAATGCCCTCCACATTGATTACTTGCATAACGCTAGGAGACAAATCTATGAACGGTAGTGTGGGACTTGAGCAGTACGTAACGATGGAAGAATACCTCAAGGGTCGGCGCTGCATTATCACCGGCTCCAGCGGGACGATTGGCAAAATATTTGCGACCTTTATCGCCTCGCGCGGTGGAATCCCCATCCTAGTCGATGTGGTGCCGCAGGACGACACTGTGGAGGCGGTTGCGTCCTATGGTGGCGAGTACAGCGTCCATCGCGTGGACCTCAGCGATGTCGCGCAGATCAAGTCTTTCTACGCTGAAATCGCCGAACAGTACGACGGCCTCGATCTGCTCATCAATAACGCTGGGCTGCTCAGCGAGGTAAAGTTGCTCGACATGACCGAGGACAACTGGGATCGCGTCCTCAATGTAAATGCAAAAGGCGCGGCTTTTATGAGCCAGGGCGCGGTCGGCTTGATGCAGCATGGCAGCGATGACCGGCAAATCATTAATATCGTGTCGCTGGCCGCACTGGTGGGCGGGCTGTACGTAGGGGCACCTTATGTTTGCAGCAAGGCGGCCCTGCTCGGTCTCAGCCGCAATTATACGGTGCAGGCGGGTAAGGAATTCGGGATTCGCGTCAATTCCATCAGCCCGGTCATTGTCAGCGGCCAGATGATTTCCAACACGCCGAGCGAGGCCATTGACGGGGTCAAAAACCTAATGAAGGTGTGGAATCAGGAAGTGCCTCCGGTGCATCTGCTTTACGTTTTTGAAATGCTGTGCAGGACTCCGTCGATGACGGGTAAAAACATCGTCCTCGACGGCGGCATTCTGCTGGAGTAGGGGCTGCCGCAATGACGCCGCGCTACCTGAGCAGCAGCTTCCTGACTCGACGAAATCGCCACCTTGGAGCCGGTAGAAATACAACTCCGACGACAGGCGCGTAAACAACCCATCGGTGTGTGCTTGCCGACACAGTAGGAACCGCCCACAAGCCCCGCTACCAGACCAGCGACGCTGGCACAGATATTGCCTTTACAAAATGAGGACCGCCCGCTTGTTGCGTCTCTTTGGGGCGTTTCGCGGTCGGCCCCATGCAGCCGCCCCATCCTCGCAACCGTGCAAAGTAGCTTGGAAATTGACACCCCCCTATACTATCTAGTACTTTCGCTACAATAAGGATAACAGTTATGACCAACCCGC
The DNA here is from genome assembly GCA_022820705.1 of Candidatus Latescibacterota bacterium. GTDB lineage: Bacteria > Latescibacterota > UBA2968 > UBA8231 > UBA8231. The sequence continues at coordinate 15,437 of JAJEEZ010000370.1, forward strand.
CCCTGACCCCGGAAGAGCGTCTGTCGCGGCTTGAAGGCGTCTATGAGCATCTTGCCACGAAGGCCGATATCGCCCGGCTGGAAGGCGAAATCAAGGCCGAAAGCACCCGGCTGGAAGGCGAAATCAAGGGCGCGGTGGCCGAACTCAAAACCGAATTGCACAAGGGACTGAACCGCAACCTGTACATTACTATCGGTGCCGTTGTGGCGGTGGCGACGATTATGAAATATCTGCCGTGAAGGGCTTAGGCGGACGTACTCATGCACAGTTCAACACTCGGCGACAGCGATTTTGAGATAATTGCCAGCGGCCACCCAGTCGCACTGGCAGATTACTTTCGCGGCTTTACCAATACCAAGAGGCTCGGGGTGCTATCGCCCAATCGCCTTGAGGGCGTCGGGGCCGTCAATTTGATCATGGCCCACGTAACTGCCTTTTACAATACCTACCGCGCCACGGGCGAGGATTTTTTCGCATATCCCGATAACTTCACCTTCCAATCGCGCGAGCCCAAGGCAGCCTACGGAATGTTCGACATCTGGCCGGAGCACAAAGACGTGCTGGTCGGCACGGATGCGGTCGAGCGGCTCAACGCGATTACCGACCGCGGCGTCAACATCTTACTCGTGCCCGACGGGCCTCCAGTTCCGTGTGAGTACCAGCGTCAGCAGGTAGCCGCGGCTGAACGGCTTATCGAAACCTTCTATGCGTATTCGGCCACAGGTGCGGTCGCCGATCCCGACTTGGTGATCCGCTGCCCGGCAGATCCGCTCGCTGATTGGTGCCAAAACGTCTTCGACTCCGTGCCCGATGGCGAACGCGAGGAGGGCTGGCAGGATCAAGGCCCCGTGCTCGAACAATCTTTCCGCCGCATCAGCCGGCAAGAGGCGCTCGCCCGCCTCGCTTAAGACCAAAAGGAGCTTTCCATGACCGTTCTCCACGCCTCCGAGCTAAGTGCTGACGAACTCGACCAGTTTCACGATCAGGGCTACGTGCGCCTCGGCCACGTCGCTTCCCGCGAGGAAATCGACGGCCTCTGCCAGCGCATCGACCAGATCATGCTCGGCGAAGTGCGCTACGACAACATGCTCATGCAGCTATGCCCTTCGGCTGGCAATCCCGAGCTTTCGCGGCAGACCAAGGAGTTTAAAGGCTCTTCGCTCAAGTACCGCAAAATTCAGGATCTGGAGCAGGATCCGCTGTTCTTGGACTACATGCAAAAGCCGCTCTTCCGCGACTTAACCGCTAAAATCGTCAGCGCGGAGGTCTCGATTTTTCGCGCCATGTTTTTCAACAAGCCCGCCGAGCAGGGCGTCATGATCAACTGGCACCAAGACGGCGCTGGCGGCTGGCAACTGAGCATTCCCCCCAAGGTCACGGTGTGGACCGCGCTCGACGACACGTGCGTTGCCAATGGCTGCCTGCAGATCATCCCCAGCTCGCACCATACTATGATCCCCGAGACAGGGGATCAGCTCTCGGAGGACGAGCGCGCGCAGCACGCCCCGGATGAGAAGCGGCTCTATTTGGAAATGGAAAAAGGCGAGGTGGTGCTTTTGCACAACTGGACCTTGCACCGCTCGGAGACGAATAACACCAACCGCCCGCGCCGTGCGTTCAGCGTCTGCTACATCGACGCGGCTACCCACCAAAAGACCACGGGCTGCACCTTTCCCCGCGTCTTCCCGACCTACCAGCCTATCAGTGGTAATTGATAAAGGCGACTTTGTGCTCGGTGAAGAACTCGATTCCGGTGTCGCCCGATTCCGGGATCCCGTGCCCGGAAGCCTTGACCCCGCCGAATGAGAGTTGGGGCTCGCGGTAGGCCGTCATCATGTTGACGTGCGTCAGCCCCACGTCGGTCTCTTCTAAGAACTGAAAAGCCCGCCCAATGTCCCGCGTGAAAATAGACGACGCTAGCCCAAACTCCACGCCATTGGCGATTTCTAGGGCTTCAGAAAAATCCTCTGCCACCATTAGGCACAACACCGGGCCGAAAATTTCTTCCTGAGCGATGCGCATCTGCGGCTGGACATTGGTGAAGACCGTCGGCGCAATAAAACACCCTTTGTCGAGTCCGTTGTCGGTCAGGCGCTCGCCGCCGTGTGCGATGCAGGCTCCCTCTGCTTTGCCGATCTCGATGTAGCCCTCGATGGTTTCGAGCTGGTCCGTGCCGCACACCGGCCCCATATCCACCCCCTCTTCTGTGCCATTTCCCACGCGGATTTGCTTGACGCGCTCTAGCACTTTGTCGGTGAAGGCTGCGGCGACCTCGCGCTCGGCGATTGCGCGGCTCGTCGAAGTACACCACTGTCCGGCGCAGGCGTAGGCCGCCTTGACGACGGCGTCCGCGGCCATGTCGAGGTCGGCGTCGGCCAAGATAACTGCGGGATTTTTGCCGCCCATCTCCAGTTGCGTGCGGATTAGCTCTTGGGCGGCGCGCTGCTGAATGCCCCGGCCCACTTGGGTCGAGCCGGTAAAGGAAATCGACTGCACCAATGGATGCGTGATCATGGTTTCTCCGACGGTGCTGCCGCCGCCGCAGACGAAGTTCAGCACGCCCGGGGGCAGCCCAGCCTCGGCAAAGATATCGACAAAAGCCCGCCCGGCTCCGGGCGTCAGACTCGCTGGCTTGAAGACGATGGTGTTGCCGCTGATCAGTGCTGGCGTACACTTGCGCCCCGGCACGTTGAACGGAAAGTTCCACGGGCTGATGATCGACGCCACTCCGAGGGGCCGCCGCACGCTGTAAGCAAACACCCCAGCTTGCGCCGAAGGCGCGGTCTGGCCGCACATGGAAATCCCTTGGGCGATCTGGAACTCCATCTCGCGCACTGCCGATCCTATTTCGGTGCGCGCTTCGTCGAGCGTCTTGCCGTTTTCTGCGGTGAGGATGGCGGCGATTTCTTCGGCCCGTCCCTTTAACACGGCGACTGCCCGAGACAAATACTCTGACCGCTGGTACACGCCCATGTCGGCCCACGCTGGAAATGCCGCATGCGCTGCTTCAATGGCCTGTTCGGCGTCGGCGCTGGTGCCTTGGGGCCACTCCCCGGTTACTTGCTCTAGGTCGGCTGGATTGCGCTGGGCAAAGGTCTTTCCGTCCGAGGCTCCGACCCACTGGCCGTTGATGTAGTTTTGCGATTTCATAATAGCTCCTAATGATAGTAACAGACGTTACGCAGCTATGGTTATCTGCGGTTTCCTACCGCCCTGCCCGGTGTCATTCCCGCGCAAGCGGGAACCCAGTCTTGTACGCGATACGGATTTGGCGCGACCACCCTGTAGGGGGCGGTTTGCAAACCGCCCCCTACTCAGGACCACAGCGGCACCCCGGCAGGTAGCGCGGCGGCGATGGCTTCTTCGTCTAGATCGACGCCCAAGCCAGGGCCGTCGGGCACGGCGATGTAACCTTGCTGAATTGGGTTTTTAATGTCGAGCATGATGCTCCACAGCGGGATGTTGCGCGAGTGGTGCTCTAGGGCGAGGAAATTGGGTAGGGTGGAACAGATATGCACCGCTGCCATGCCCGTAATTGCGCTCCGCATGTAGTGAGGCGCTACCGACATGTGGTACATCTCGGCCAGTTCGGCGATGCGGCGGATTTCAATGGCTCCGCCGCTGTGGGGGATGTCTGGTTCTAGCAGGTCGCACGCTTGTTGTTCCATCAATTCGCGGAACATCTTGGCTCCGTAAAAGATCTCGCCGGTGCAGATAGGCGTCTCAGTCTGCTGGCAGATCTTGGCCAAGGCGGCGACATTGCCCCACTCCCAGCGAATGGGATCCTCCAACCAAAGCAGGTCGAGGTGCTCCACGTCTTTGCAGATGCGCAGGGCATCGGCGAGGTTGAAGGAACCGTGCAAGTCGATGGATAAGTCGATGTATGGGCCTATTGCTTGGCGCAGGCTTTCGATGGTGGAGACGATGTGGTGGTGCTGCCGACGGCTGATGGAGCGGTCGTACGCGTCGAGCTTCCAAGGGTTGGGCACATCGAGGTCGAACTTGATCGCGGTGTACCCTTCGGCCACCACTTCTTTGGCCATGGATACGTAGGCGCTGGTTTCGTACACCGGATCCAATTGCCCACTGGCCCGCGTCTCCTGCCAGCGCCGCTGGTAGTCTTCCCGCGTCCAGTGCGCGCCCGAATGGCAGTCGCAGTACACGCGGATGCGGTCGCGCAGTTTGCCGCCCAGCAGTTCGTGCATGGGTGCGTCGAGTTGCTTGCCTCGGATGTCCCACAGGGCGATTTCCACACCAGCGCCGCGACCCTGCATCTGCCACAGGTGATCGTAGTGAAGCTGATTGATGTTGGTCGGGTCGCGGCCAATGAGCATTTTTTTGAGCTGCTCGATGGGACCCCCAGCCCACTCGCCGAGGCCGACGATGCCTTCGTCGGTGAAAATTTTCAGCAAGGACCAGTGGCGATTTTCCGCGCCGAGGGAGGACGTAACCTTAATGTCGGTGATCTTCATGGTCTCTCTTTCGCTGGCAAACATAGAAAGCGCGACTTCGGATGTGCAGAAGTCGCGCTTGAAGATGGTGGAGGGCTTGCAGCCTTTCCAAAATCCGCGCTCTCCTTATTCGTTCGTTGACTTACAGATCGTTACAAACATCAGCGGATGACTCTCCGAGGTGCTGATCACGGAAGGTTCCGTCTTCTAGGGTCAAAATAGGCTCCGCTGAGGCATGGGGTCAAGGATGTCCGGATCGTTGTTCCGGACGCTGTTCACTCACCTTTATTCGTCCACGATCTCCAGTATAGAGCCGTCGGGCTGAATCCGCCGCCTTTCCGCCTCGACTTCCTCAAACCATGTCTCCAATGCCCCTAACATCCGGCTCGTGCGCTCCGGCTCGGACGACGCCATGTTGTTCTGTTCAAGCGGGTCGTCGTCGATATTATACAACTCCAAATCGGCCGGCGGCGGGACGATCAACTCGGGATCCGGCTCGCTCATCAGCTCCGTCACCTCGTCGGGGTGGTATTTGTATTGGATATCCACTTCCACGTAGCGGTCCATCACGCGCTTGTCCGCATCGGTCTTGGGCTTTTGCGCCAACTGGGGACGGACTAGCTTCCACGGCCCCTCGCGCATGGCCGCGTTGATCCAGCCGACGGGCTGAAATTGGTTGAGCTGCCAAAATCGCGCCGGAGCGTCATCGCTGGCACCGCGCAACACCGCGGCCGCGTCGCGCCCGTCCAAGGCCCGCCCGCCGGGCCGCTCGATGCCGCACAACCCGGCTAATGTCGGCAACCAGTCCATACCGTGCACCAACTCGTCGATTTGCCGCCCCCCTTCCAACCCGCCGCGCCAACGCACGATCATCGGCACCCGGATGCCGCCCTCGTAAACCGACCCTTTCTGCCCGTTAAAACCGCAATTGTAGCGCCGCAAATCCGTGCTCATCCCCTCGGGCACTTGGTCGGGCCGCGCTCCAAACGCCGGTCCGTTGTCGCTGGTGAACATCAGGATCGTATCGTCCGCCAGTCCCAAGTCTGCCAATGTTTCCGCGATCCGCCCGACGCCCCGATCCATGATCTCGTTCATCGCGTAGGTAATCGCCACGCCCGGGCTCATCCCCGCGTCGAGATAGGGCTGCACTGCCTCGTCGGGGGCCTGCAACGGCGTATGCGGCGCATTGTACATCATGCAGAGCAGAAAGGGGTCCTGCCGGTGCCGCGCAATAAAATTCACTGCCTCGTCGGTGAACACATCGGTCAAATAGCGCCCGTCCGCGGTCTCGCACCGCCCGTTGCGCTCGACCCACCAGTCAAAATAATCCATCCACCCGCCGCGAAAGCCCAAAAACTCATCGAAGCCGCGTGCGTTGGGATGATAGCGATCGTCAAGCGCGCCATTGTGCCACTTGCCGATCAGCCCCGTCGCATACCCCGCGTGTTTGAACGCATCACCGATGGTCACCTCGTCGAGCGCGATGCGGTCCATCCCGCGCACCTCCATCGGCGTCAACGCGCCAGTGCGGTGCGGGTAACGACCCGTAAGAAGCGCCGCCCGCGACGGCGAGCAGGCCGGCGACCCGGCGTAGTGTTGGGTCAGACAGACTCCTTCGCCAACCAGCGCGTCGAGATAGGGCGTTTTGGCCGGGCCGTCGTTAAAAACGCCGAAATCGCCATAGCCCATGTCGTCGGCGACGATAAGAATCACATTGGGTCGTTTTGGCATTGTGATTTCCAGACTTTGGAGACGATGGGAGCGGTATTCATGTGGGGGCGTTCTTCCGTTTGATTTGTTCAGCGAGCGCCTCGCCTTGAGCGGTTCGGCGATAGCGCTGGTTTTGGCTGTTCGGCTTGTCGGGGAGGGTCATTTCAACCAGCTCAGCCCTGAGGGCGGGTCTTAGATAGGCGGTGGTGAAGTGGCGGCGGTGTCTCAATTGCAGCGCCATTTGCAATTCTGTCCGACTCATCTCTCTGGTGAGCGCAATCACCAGTTGCTCAACTTGGTCGGTCACTTGGTCGGTCACTTGGTCGGTATGCCGCATATCGTCTTGTTTTATCAATGACTTATCATGTAGGGTATCATGGTCGGTCGCCGCAAGAGAAGCCCGTTCATGCACCGGTAGGCACACTCGAAACCAAGTGCGGTCGTCGTCGCTCTCAAAAATTGGATCCGGGGAGCCGTTCTGCCGCATGGCCCGGAAAATTTTCGGTACGCCGGTTGAGCGCGCCTCGGCGAGGTCGAGTTCTTTCAGAAATTCACCAATACGCCGGTTCCGGTAGCGCCTGCTCACGGCCTGCCCCTTCTTGAAGTCATCCATACGGATGGAGCGGTCTGCACCGGGATAACTCAAGACCAGCAATTCTTCGCGGGTGATCCGAACTTCAACCGGCTCCCGCTCCTCGTATGAGCGATGGTAGATGGCGTTCACCAGCGCCTCTTCGATGGCACCAATCGGAAAATTCCAGAATCGCTCGGCCTCCGGCTTGTGGGGATACTTGACGACGGTTTCCTTCAGGTAGTTCCGCTCAATGTAACTGATCGCCTCGCTGAGAATGATGGACAACGGCCCACGGAACTCCTTTTCCTCGAACTGATCGCCGCCCGGCCCATCGGGAAACCACACGACATCGATCTGGGTGGCCGGAAAAAAACTGTCTGGCCGCTCATTGAAGAACAGCAGACCGACGTTCTTCGGAAACATCGCCTCGGGCGGGCCGCCGACGATATTCAGGCGCTTGCCCAAGTCCTCAACAGATAGGCCCTCTGCTTCCGCTGCCAGTTCGCTGCCGATTTCCCCTAAAAACTCACGGATCAGCCGATGGGACAGGTCATCAAGCGAAGCAGTCTGGCGATAGCGGTCGTCAAAAGGTACTGTGGCCGCCAGACTGAGCAGCTCACGCTCGTCCTGACCCTTGGCGCGCACCGTGCTGCTGTGTCTGCGAATGAAGTAAGCCCAATCGTTGCGCTCCGCACTCAGATTCACTTTGGCTTTGTAGGGACGGGTTTCACCGCCGGGCACCCAGAGGACGAGGATGGTTTGGCCATCGACGTTATAGGTAGCGGTGAGGGGATGGTAATGCGGCTGTATGGCGGCATGCCCCAGATTGAGCAGTTCCTGCTGTATCGCATCGATGGCATCGGGGCTGATGCCTTTGGGCGGTAAAATTGGGCGGCCATTTTGTTCCTCGACGCCTAAGACCACGTAACCACCGCCTAGATTGTGGAAGTCGTTGGCGAAGGCGCAGATGGTGTGCAGCACGCTCTGCGGATTCCAACCAGCTTTGTACTCGATGCGTTCGCCTTCGATGGGGCGCTGGCGCAGCAGGTGGTCAATGTTGATGGGAAGTTTGCCGGTCATAGGGCGTAACCTTAATGTCGGTGATCTCCATGTTCTCGCTTTCTTCGGCTTAAAATCAATTTAGTGGACCGATGATGCTAGTGGGTAGACCGTGATCTAGGGCGTTCCTTGCGCTGAAGGTTTGCACTAATTCAGTCTAGTCAATTTTATAATAGCCCTGTTCTATCGCATCGACAATCAGGGATAGAGTGGAGCGTGTCGCGGTCAAACAGGTGGAAGAAGTGCGCCTTGACTTGCCGGACGACGCCGAAACCAAGGATGAAACACCCCAAAGAGCTACGCATCATCTCGCTGAAGTACGCCGGACGCTGCCGATCGTGCGCAATGCGGCTAGAGGTGGGCCAGCGCGCCTACTGGTCACCATCGTCAAAAAAGGTCTGGTGTATTGACTGCGCAGGTAGTAAGGGTTCCTCGGCCCAAGCCGCATCGGATAGCGTAGCGGGCGGTTCGCGGAACACGGCAACGAACGCAAGTCCCAGCGTTTCAAGCTCTTCAAAGCTGGCTGCCAACAGCGGACAAACTCCTTGGCAGCAATTATGCGACTATGCACAACGGTGCATTGAAGCGGAAGCAGCGAAATCACTGGTCCCGTACGTCAAAGAGAACTCTCTGTGGTTCTTGCACCGTGGGGAAGAAAAACTGGTTGTCGGGCAGAGCGACTCGACGCCGGCACCCGGAGAACTCCCCGATAAACTGAGGTCTCGCACCGGGTCGATCATTTACGGCTGGCCGACCATCGTTGTAACCGACCGCGATCACACACCCAAAGTTGCTCCTCTTTTCGCTGTCCAAATCGAACCGGAACAAGGCCCCGATAACCAGTGGGAACTTCACGCTACTATGGAGCCAGAGTTCAATTTGGCCATCACGGCAAGCGGTATCTTTGACCCTTCGATCACCGAAGACATCAGCGACCTGTTAAGTCACGGCTTGCCGTTCGGAGATGCCGACGCGTTTGGTGTCCTCGCCGAACGAACGGCCGACCTGCTCGGGCTCCAGATA
>JAJEEZ010000406.1:0-4017 GCA_022820705.1 Candidatus Latescibacterota bacterium
CCCCTGATGCTGGTCACGGCCGCGTCCTGTGTCGTCAACACGCTCTTAGTCTGGTGGATCAATCGCTCCTATAAAATCAGTATTCACGCGGCTGGCGTCGGGGGGACGACCTGTGTATTGTTGATCAGCGTCGGCAGCGCGGCGTGGCCCTTCTTGCTCAGTTGGCCGGCCGTCGCTTGGGCGCGGCTTCACTTGCGGGCGCATACTCCCATGCAGATCGGCGCGGGCGGCGCGCTGGGCGCGGGGAGTATGGCCCTGCTGTACAGTGCTTTCCTACTGTGAGCGCAGCACATGAACCAATCGTATAAGGGCTTTATAGATCGCCTGACCTACCACAACCCGGAAAACGGCTATACCATTGCGCGCTTAGTAGTAGAAGGCCAACGCGAGCGGATCGCAATCGTGGGGGCAATTGCCTCCATCCAAGAAGGCGAGAGCATCGAAGTCGAAGGCGTGTGGACCAATCATCCCAAATACGGCAAACAGCTCAAGGTGGAGCGCTATAAGTCCGTTTATCCCTCGACCCTCGAAGGCATGCAAAAGTACCTCGGATCCGGTTTGATCAAGGGCATCGGGCCAAGGTCGGCCAAGCGCATCGTCGAGCACTTTGGCGAGGAAACGCTCGACATCATCGACGCGGATCCCCAACAGCTAGCGGAAGTGCCCAAACTGGGCAAGAAGAAGGTCGAGTTGATCGCCGCAGCTTGGGACGAGCAGCGGCAAATCAAGGACGTGATGGTCTTTTTACAGTCGCATGGGATTACCACTGGCTACGCGGTGAAAATTTTCAAGACCTACGGCCAAGAGGCCATCCACAAGGTGCGCAGCGATCCCTATCGCCTAGAGCGCGATGTGGATGGGATCGGCTTCCGCATCGCCGACCGCATTGCCCAGCGCTTGGGCTTGGGCCGCGACGCCCCCGAGCGCGTACAGGCTGGCATCCGCTATCTGCTCTCCGAAGCAGCCGACGAGGGACACGTGTACCTGCCGGCCGTGGAAATGATGGAGCGAGCCGTCGAAATTTTGGACATCAACGCTGAATTGCTGCCGCCGGCATTGGAGGCCCTGCGCACTACCGACGGCGTGGTCACCGAAGATCTGCGCTATTATCTGCCGCCGCTTCACCGCGCCGAAGTGGGCACCGCATCGTCGCTAAAGCGGCTTTTGGGCACGTCGATCGAAGAATTGGCTGTGCCCGCAGAAGCTGAGGACGAGTTGGAATTAGCTCCGGCGCAAAAAGAGGCCGTGGAGCTGGTCGCCACTAGCAAGGTGCTGGTGCTGACCGGCGGGCCGGGCACCGGCAAGACTACGGTCACGCGGCGCATCTTACACCTGTTGGAGGAAGGCGGCCTCAAGGTCGCGCTGTGCTCGCCTACGGGCCGGGCTGCCAAACGGCTGAGCGAGGCCAGCGGGCGCGAGGCCAAGACCATTCATCGGCTGCTCGGATTTCAGCCGGGCGAGCGGCAATTCAAAAAGGGCTATGACGACCGCCTCGAAGTCGATGCGCTGATCGTCGATGAGGCTTCCATGATCGACGTAGTGCTGATGAACGCGCTCCTGCGCGCCCTGCCCGACCACGCTCGACTGGTGCTAGTCGGCGACATTGACCAGTTGCCCTCGGTGGGACCGGGCAACGTGCTCCGCGACATCATCGACTCGGCAAAAGTGCCGGTAGTGCGTCTGACGCAGATTTTTCGCCAAGCGCAAAAAAGCCACATCATCCGCAACGCGCACCGCATCAACAGCGGCGAAATGCCCATCGTCGAGAACGACGCGGCCGCGGATTTCTACTTCATCCAAGAAGGCGACCCAGAGCGAGTGGTCGAACTGGTGGAAGAATTGTGCGCCACGCGGCTGCCTAGCTATCGGGGGTGGGATCGGCGCGATGACATCCAAGTGCTTGCGCCCATGTACCGCGGCGAGACCGGTGCGCTCAACCTCAACCAGCGGCTGCAACAGCGCCTCAACTCGCACGGGCAGGCTTATAGCCATCGCGGGGCCGAGTTCCGGGTGGGCGACAAGGTCATGCAGGTCAAAAACAATTACGACAAGGGCGTTTTTAACGGCGACATCGGCACAATCGAGCGGCTCGATGCGGAAAAACAGGTGCTCTACGTGCGCTTTGACTACACCTTGGAATACGATCAAGTCGATCTCGACCAGCTAACCCTCGCCTACGCCATCAGCATCCACCGCTCTCAGGGGTCGGAATTCCCCGTGGTGGTGCTGCCGCTGACGACGCAGCACTACGTGATGCTCCAGCGCAACCTGCTCTACACGGCGATTACCCGCGCCAAGCAAATGATCGTCATCGTCGGTACCCCCAAGGCCCTCAAGCTGGCCATTGCCAACGACAAGGTCGCCCAGCGCTACACTACGCTCAAAGAGCGGCTGCGCGGCGAGGTCGGCGCGGTAATGGAAGCGGGAGAAGCTATCCCGCTGGAATCAACACTGCCGAGCGATTGATTCCACAAACCGACGCGTTCCTCATCAATCGCCACTGTCTTGGGGAAAGGTTGGCAGGATACGTTAACTGCCAATCACCTCTACAAGTCGTCGCTCAGCAGCCAGCGCACGGCGTTTTGCTGCAACTTCTCGTAGGATGGATTCCACAATACGGGGATGGTGTGTCCCGGTGATAGATAACACACGCGGCCCGCGCCGTAGTCGTACGCCCAAGCCGCCTCACACGTAGTGCCCAAATCCTGCCAAGTGTGCCCGTCGTCGTTGACGCTGACGGCCAAGACATGGGCTGGGTCCTTGTCGTACTGCATGAAGTGCTGCTCGTCCTCGACGACAAAGTCCTCCACACCGCGCGTTATAGGGTGGTCCGTGCGCGTGATGTGGACGCGGTAGGGACGCACCGGCGGGTGGCCTTGCGTAGCGGCACCTAGCACGTGGCGAAAGTCGCTACTGCCTGGGGCGATGTACGTGGAATTGTGGTAGAAAAGAGCCGCTCCGCCTGCCTCCACGAAGCTCCGCACGGCGCGGCCCTGAGCTTCGGTAATCCACTGTACGGGACGGGATTCCTCAGCCTGGACGGGCGGCTCGCTGACAGACGCAGCCTCTATGCCGTAGCCATTGGGCCAGATCATGCCGTCGCGGAAGACGATCAGCAGCCGGTAGCTCGACAGATGTTGGGCATTGAGCAGGGTGATTTCGTCGGTAAAGTCAACGGACAAGCCTATGCCTTGGACTAAAGTGCGGCCCAGAGCTGTGCGGATGTAATCAGACGTGTGATAGCGGTCGCCCACGAGGGCAAAGGCCGTAGCCATGCATCGCCTCCTCGGTGTGATCTCGAATCTACAATGGGCAAGGGCAACCACGAGGGTTGCCCCTACATGCGTGATTTTGCGGTTGCAATGGGCGGTGGGCTGCTCAGAACCGTTCCAACTCCGGGAACTTTTCTTCGCCTCTATGCACGTGCATGGCCCCGCCCTCAGCACACCGCCGCAAGATGGGAAACACCTTGCCCGGATTCAACACCTGCTGCGGGTCAAACTCGGCCTTGACTCGCTCTTGGGCGTCCAAATCCGCATCCTTGAACATGCACGGCATTAAATCCCGCTTCTCAATGCCAACCCCGTGCTCCCCACTCAACACGCCCCCCACCTCGACGCAGAGCTTCAGAATCTCGGCCCCTAGCGACTCGGCTTTCTCCAGATCGCCCTCGACATTGCTGTCGTACAGCACGAGCGGGTGCAGGTTGCCATCACCCGCGTGGAATACGTTGGCCACCCGCAGGCCATACGCGGCCGACAGTTCCCCGATTCTCTCTAGCACCTGCGGCAGCGCACCTCGCGGGATGGTCCCGTCCATGCAGTAGTAGTCGGGACTAATCCGGCCCATCGCTGGGAAAGCTGCTTTGCGGCCGGCCCACAGCTTTTGCCGCTCGGCCTCGGTGGTGGCGCGGGAAAGCTCGGTCGCGCCGGTCTGCTGCAAGAGCGATTCCAGCGCGCGGCTTTGGCACTCGACCTCGCTTTGCGGCCCGTCCAATTCGACCAGCAAGAGCGCCGC
>JAJEEZ010000131.1:0-8398 GCA_022820705.1 Candidatus Latescibacterota bacterium
CCGCATCGTCTTCATCAACGGCCCAGACAACGTCAAGATCGAGTTGATGGAGTAGCGCTAAGATGGAAGTCCGCCCCTTCGGCTCATGGCCCAGCCCCCTCTCGCCCGACGAATTGGCTAACTCCACGCGCCTCCGCGACGTGGCTTGGGATACCGACGGCCGCACTCTCGTCTGGCTGGAGGGACGCGGGCCAAAGGGCGTGCTCGTCTGCCAACAGCCGGGCGCTGCTCCGCGCGATCTCAACACCGCGCTCTCGGTGCGTGCCCAAGTCGGCTACGGCGGCGGCGACTTTGCCGTCGCTCGCGCCTACGCGTACTTCGCTGAACACGGCGGCCGCCTCTATCGCCAGCCACTAGCCGGCGGCCCAGCCCAGCCGATCACGCCTCAGTTTGGCCACGCCGCGTCTCCTGCCCCTGCGCCAACAGGGCGTCATCTCGCATACGTCCACACGTACGAGGACCGCGACACATTAGCCATCGTCGATGTCGCCGGATGCTCTTGGCCGCAAATCCTTGCGGAAGGGGCCGACTTCTACATGCAGCCAGCCTGGCATCCCAGAGGCGACCGCTTGGCCTGGATCGAGTGGGACCATCCGCAGATGCCTTGGGACGGCACCCGCCTAGTGCTGGGCCAGCTTGCGCGCAGCCGCCTTTCGGCTGAGCTCAAGTCGAAGCACGGGCTGCCCAGCCTGCGCACAACCGAGGTGCTCGCCGGCGACGCAGACACCGCCATTGCCCAGCCTTGCTTTTCACCCGACGGCCGCTATTTGGTCTATGCCTCGGACGAGCGCGGCTACAGCAACCTCTGGTGCCGCGATCTCGCCAACGGGGACACGCGTTGCCTGTACGAGGACGCCAACGACGTCGCCACTCCCGCCTGGGCACAGGGCATGCGGGCATTCTCGTGGGCCGCGGATAGCCGCACTTTGTATTTCGTGCGCAGCGAAAACTCCCAGCGCTTAGCATACGCGCTCGATTTCGCCAGTGGAGCAGTCGCCAAGGTCGAGGCGCTGGCCGCCTACACCCACATCGAACAGCTTGCGGCGGCCCCGCGCGGCAAGGGCTTGGCCTGCATTGCCGCGGCCAGCGCGATCCCCGCCCGCATCGTCGCTGGTACTACCACCCAAGTAGCAGTCCGCGCCCGCTCCGCCAGCGAGTCGCTTGCCCCAGCCGACCTCTCCACGCCCGAGCCAGTTTCTTGGACCAGCGAGGACGCCACGCAAGTCCACGGGCTGTACTATCCTCCGGCCAACCGCCGCTTTACCGGCCGCGGCCGGCCGCCGCTGATCGTGGCCATCCACGGCGGCCCCACCGGTCAGATAGAGACCGGCTTTGAAGGCAGCCACCAATACTTTGCCACTCGCGGCTGGGCCGTCCTCGACGTGGATTATCGGGGCAGCACCGGCCACGGGCGCGCCTACATGACCGCCCTGCGCTCCCAGTGGGGCCTACTCGACGTGACAGACGCCATCAGCGGTGCCCAGCACCTCGTCTCCAACGGCCTCGCCGACCCAGAGCGCCTCGTCATCATGGGTGGTAGCGCCGGTGGCTACACGGTTTTGCGGGCGCTCACCACGCGGCCCGGCTTCTTCCGCGCCGGCATCTGCCTCTACGGCGTGGCCAACCTGTTCACCCTCGCCGCAGACACCCACAAATTTGAATCCCGCTACCTCGATTCCATGATCGGCCCGCTGCCCGCAGCGGCTGCGGCCTATCGCAATCGCTCGCCGGTCTATGCCGCCGACCAGCTACGCGACCCAATCGCCATCTTTCAGGGAACCGACGACCAAGTCGTGCCACCGGCCCAAGCCGAGGAGATCGTCGCCTCGTTGCGCCGCCGCAACATACCACACGTCTATCACCTGTACGAAGGCGAGGGCCACGGCTGGCGCAAACCCGAGACCGTGCGGGCCTTCTACCAAGCCTGCGAGGCTTTCCTCCGCCAACACGTCCTCTTCGCCTAAAGCTCGCCCAAAGGAGTATCCCTTGCACTACGAAACCGTCATTGGCATGGAAGTCCACGTCGAGTTGCAAACCGCCTCCAAGATGTTTTGCGCCTGTGCAGCCGATCACTTTCAGGTGGTGGCCAACGCCCACATCTGCCCGGTGTGTACCGGCCAGCCCGGTGCCTTGCCCGTGATCAACGGCCGCGCCGTCGAGCTGACGGTTATGACCGGCATGGCCCTCCATTGCCAAATCAAGCCCAGCAGCGTTTTTGCGCGCAAAAACTACGTCTATCCCGATCTACCCAAGGGCTACCAGATCTCGCAATACGAACAGCCCCTGTGCGAGAGCGGCTGGATCGCGATCAACGGCGAGAGCGGCCCCAAGCAAATCGGCGTCGTCCGCGTCCACCTCGAAGAAGACACCGGCAAGCTCCAGCACGCCGGCAGCTCCAGCCTGATCGACTACAACCGCGCCGGCGTGCCGCTGATGGAAATCGTCACCGATTCCTCGCTCCGCTCGGCCGACGAGAGCTATGCGTACCTGACCCAAATCCGCCAAATCGTCCGCTACCTAGGCGCGTCCTCTGGCGACATGGAGAAAGGGGCCATGCGCTGCGAGGCCAACATCTCGATCCGGCCTGTGGGCAGCCGCGAATTGGGCACCAAGGTCGAGGTCAAAAATCTCAATTCCTTCCGCGCCGTGCGCAGCGCCATCGCCTATGAAGCCGAGCGCCAGCAACAGATCATCGAAGCCGGCGGCCACGTCCGTCAAGAGACCATGGGCTGGGACGAACGCGCCAATATCACCCGCCCGCAGCGCAGTAAAGAGACCTCGGACGATTACCGCTACTTCCCGGAGCCAGACCTGCTCGTCGCGGAGTTAGACGACGAGTGGATCGCCAGAGTCCACGCCAGCTTACCCGAGCTGCCCGACGCCAAGGCCGCGCGCTTTGCTGACACCTACGGACTCAACCCCCAAGAAGTCACCGCTTTGGTCGAGGATCATGCCGTGGCCGCGTATTTCGAAGAGGCTGCACAAGTACAAGGCGCAGATCCCAAGCAAGTGGGCAACTGGATCACCGGGGAAATTTTTCGCCGCCTCAACGCCGAGGGCCGGTCGATTGAAGACGTCGAGGTCCAGCCAGCCGCGCTCGTCGAGTTGCTCGCCTTAGTCAAAAAGGGCACGATCAACCAAAACGCGGCCCGCGAAGTCTTTGGCCAACTGTGGGAACAGGGCGGCTCGCCTGCCGAGATTGTCGCCGCGCGCGGCCTCGGGCAAATCTCCGACAGCGGCGAACTCGACCAAGCAGTAGCCGAAGTGATCGCCGCGCATCCCGACGCCGTCGAAAAAATCAAGGGCGGCAACCACAACACCGTGCAATTTTTGATGGGTCAAGTGATGCGGGCGACGCGGGGGAAGGCCAACCCGCAGCTCGTGCAAGAATTGCTGCGCAAGCAGTTGGGGATATAAAACGGTGCAATAACGAGAAGCTCGCGCTCGTCAACACCGAACTAGGGCCGCTGAATCCACATTCTAAATTGTGGTAAATTCAGAAGATACGTCCGAATATACTACAAAAAGTTCGATAGCCGACGCTAGGCTCATGAGCTGCCCTTGACGGCAATCGGCGATTCTGCTATATTGCATTTTATGACAAATATAACAGAATTACACGCCATCCCAGCCCTATTGCGCACCATCCGCGCCCGCCTCGATCTCACCCAAGAGCAGCTCGCCGAGCGGCTCGGCGTGTCCTTCGCCAGTATCAATCGCTGGGAGGGCGGCGCAATCAAGCCTCAAAAGGCCGCGCAAGAGGCCATCGCCGCACTCGCTGTCGAAGCGGGCGTTGACGCGGCCGAGCCAACCGAAGCAGCCGTGCGCGTGACCCAGCGGCGGAAAGTCAAAGGCCGTGCGGCTGTGCCTTCCACCAAGCCCATGGAGCAGATGCTCTGGGACGCGGCCTGCTCTATCCGCGGCGAGAAAGATGCGGCAAAATTCAAGGACTACTTGCTGCCGCTCCTCTTCCTCAAGCGGCTGTCCGATGTGTTCGACGACGAGATCGAACGGCTAGTCGAGGAATACGGCGAACGAGACATCGCGCTGGAAATCGCCGAGAGCGACCACGCGCTGCTGCGCTTTTACCTGCCCCCGGAAGCGCGCTGGGGCATCATCAGCGGTCGCGAAAGTTACGAGTGGCCGACCGACGACCAAGGGCGCAGCACGCAGCCGAGGGACATCGGCGAGCATCTGACCAAGGCGGTGCGGGCGGTCGCACGGCAGAATCCCTCGCTTGCGGGCGTCATCGACTTTGTCGATTTCGCCGCCGAGCGCAATGGCGAGCGCGACATCAACCCGGCCAAGCTCGCCGCAGTCATCGAGACCTTTTCTGATCCCCGCTACCGGCTCGGCCTCGCCGATGTGCAGCCAGACTTCCTCGGCCGCGCCTACGAGTATCTGCTGCGCAAGTTCGCCGAAGGTTCCGGCCAAAGCGCCGGTGAGTTCTTTACCCCCACCGAGGTCGGTTTCCTCATGGCGCACATCATGCGCCCAAGGCCCGGCGAGGATTGCCACGACTACGCCTGCGGCTCGGCTGGCTTGCTCGTCAAGCTCCAACTCGTCGCCCGCGAACTCGACCCCATCAGCCGCGTGCCGCTCAAGCTCTACGGCCAAGAACTGCAAGCCGAGAGCTACGCCGTCGCCCGCATGAATGGGATTATCCACGACATGGAGGTGGAAATCGAGCGCGGCGACACCATGATTAACCCCAAGTTCAAGACCGCGACCGGCCAGATCGCCACCCACGACATCGTGGTCGCCAATCCTATGTGGAATCAGCCGTTCAGCCCGGAACTCTTCGCCAACGACCCATTCGACCGCTTCCGCACCCAAGGCGGCGCGACCACCGGCAAGGGCGATTGGGCTTGGCTCCAGCACACCCTCTCCTGTCTGAACGAGCGCGGGCGGGCGGCGGTAGTGCTCGACACTGGCGCGGTGACGCGCGGCTCGGGTGCCAAGCACGAGGACCGGGAGCGCAACATCCGCAAGTGGTTTGTTGACCGAGACCTGATCGACGGCGTGATCCTGCTGCCGGATAACCTGTTCTACAACACCAGCGCCGCTGGCGTGATCGTGGTGCTGTCGAAGCGCAAGCCCGAAGCACGCAAGGACAAGATCGTGCTGCTCAACGCCAGCAAGCGCGTGGGCAAGGGACGGCCCAAGAATTTTATCCCGGCGGAGGACATTCGGCTGGTTGCGACGGCGTTTGGGAAGGGGGAGCCGGTGGAGGGGGAGGTTGCGGTGATTACGCGAGAGCAGGCAGAGGAGGCGGACTATAACCTGAGTCCGAGCCGGTGGGTGGGGCAGACGGATGCAGTGTCTCAGCGTCCGATTAAGGAAATCATTGCCGAAATGCAGCGCCTCGATGAAGAGGCCCGCGAGATTGAAGCGTCAATGGCTCAAATGTTGGCCCGATTGCAGTAAGCGCACACTCAATGGCATAAGGAGGCAAGAAAATGGGAGCGACACACGTAACAGTCAGGATCACGAACCCTGCTGACTCGGACAGGTACTGGGAGGGACTATTTTTGGTCGATACAGGAGCTACAGATTCCCTTGTGCCCAGACCGCATCTGGAGGCTATCGGCTTGGAGCCCGAGGGGAAGCGCGTGTATGAACTGGCCGATGGCAGCGAGATCGCAGTGGACGTCGCCGTTGCCAAGATCGAGTTCATGGGCGAGTTCGTCGGCGGGACGGTCGTCTTCGGCGACGCTGACGCAGAGCCGCTGCTGGGCGTGACGGCGCTGGAATCCGTCGGCATAGAAGTGGATCCGGTGAATCAGCGGCTAAAGAGGCTGCCGGCCGTGCGGCTCAAGGGAATGGCAGGTTTGCGATGAATGAAGCGTGGGCGTGGCGTCCCCTCGGGGAGATGTTCGAGATCGGCGCGGGCAAGACAATGTCCGCCGCCGCTCGGAATGGTGCCGACAAGACTCCATTCCTTCGGACATCGAATGTCCTCTGGGATGAAATTGACCTGTCGTCTGTAGATGATATGGCGATTCCAAGCCACCAACTGCCTGCCAAGCTGTTGCGTCGGGGCGACCTGCTTGTGTGCGAAGGTGGCGAGATCGGGCGGGCTGCGATCTGGAACGGCGAAGTCGAAACTATGTCGTTTCAGAACCACTTGCATCGGCTACGGCCCATTGTCGAGGAGGTCGAGCCGCGCTTCTACGTGTACTTCCTGCAATCCGCCTTTACTCAACTCGGCATATTCGAGGGTGCGGGCAATAAGACGACGATCCCAAACCTGTCGCGTAATCGATTGGCAGGGCTTGAGGTGCCGCAGCCAAAAATTGACGAGCAGCTAGCGATAGTTGACGCGCTTTCGCGGGTTCGGGAAGCCATCAAGACACATCATCAGAGCGTCACGCTTGCACAGGATTTGAAACGTGCCGCGATGCGGGAGCTATTCACTCGCGGACTCAGGGGTGAGGCGCAGAAAGAAACTGAGATTGGGCCGGTGCCGGAGAGTTGGCAGCGATTACCTATATCGGCGCTTGGGAAAATCGTGACAGGTAATACACCACCGACTAAAGATTCGGCAAACTACACTGAGGGAGAAGTTCCGTTCATTGCGCCTGGCGACATTGAGTATGGCTTCAGGATCGAGAAAACCGAGAAGTTTCTCACCGACCAAGGACTAAAGTATTCGCGACCAATAACAGAAGGAACCTCTTGCTTCGTCTGTATTGGATCGACTATCGGCAAGGTTGGGTACACGATATTTCCGATCTGTGCAACCAATCAGCAAATCAACTCAGTTCTGCCAAACGACAGGTTCGATCCACTGTTCACCTTTTATTTATTAACGTTTTGGGCCGATCATGTTCGGAAACACGCTTCGCGAAGTCCGGTCCCGATTCTAAGCAAGGGCGCATTTGAACAGATTGAGGTTGTAGCGACTACGAATATCGACGAGCAACGCGAAATCTCCGCTATCCTCGACGCCATTGACCGCAAGATTGATCTGCATCGCCGAAAGCGCGCAGTGCTCGACGATTTGTTTAAGGCGCTGCTGCATAAGCTGATGACAGGTGAAATTTGCGTCGCCGACCTCAATCTGTCGGGGCTACAATTGGCCCAAGATTCGTCGCTAGATTGAATAGAACTGATGGCAGATAAGCATTCACATCCCGTGAGAAACGGAATTATAGCAACAGTAGTTGGAGGGCTGATCCTGTACGCCATCCCATCATTGCGCGGTTTCTTTGTAGAAATGATGTCACGGGTTTGGGCGGGCGTTATTTGGGTTTGGGCTGCACTGGTCTCCAACTATTCGGTGCCGGGTTGGGTCCTTCTTATTACCGGATTATTTACGCTTGTTGGTCTTGTCGTTGGTCTTGTCTTGCTCTGTGTGGTTCTGCGACCCCAGAATGAACCCGCACATAGGAACTATACTGGAGATATGCTGTACGGAGCGAAATGGCGTTGGTCGTGGAATGGTAACGAGATCTCAAATCTTTGGTGTTTCTGCCCAACCTGTGATGCACAATTGGTTTACAGCGAAGATTTTACAGAAACAAACTTCATCTGCGAACGTTGTCCTTCAAATATAGAAGATCGTCCCTACCGATCACAGGGTCGAGTTATCGCTACAGTAAAGGGGGGTGATAGGTACTATGCGGTGAATGCAGCAAAAAGGGAGATTCTGCGAAGAATCAGAACTGGTGAGAATCTTTCTTCCAATAGCTGAAACTCGTATCGCTGGCATGGAACTGGAATTATCTGAACTGTTCACAGGACGCAAAGTGGATCTGCGAACACCCGAGGATCTGAGCCCCTATTTCCGGCAAG
This sequence comes from Candidatus Latescibacterota bacterium, assembly GCA_022820705.1. Classification (GTDB taxonomy): domain Bacteria; phylum Latescibacterota; class UBA2968; order UBA8231; family UBA8231. The sequence goes on from JAJEEZ010000131.1 coordinate 7,798, forward strand.
ACGTTCTGGCTACCGCAGAAGTGCAATATGATCGGACATGACTGAATGACCCGCTGCGCCTACATCTTTCTCGACGAGTCTGGAAACTTCGACTTCAGTGCAAGTGGTTCCCGCTACTTCGTCCTGACCGGAGTCAGCATGCGGCGACCGTTTCCGGCGTTGCGGACGCTTGACTCGTACAAGCATGACCTTCTTGAAGCCGGACGAAATATCGAGTACTTCCATTGCGCTCACGACCGCAGGGCGGTCCGTAATCGGGTATTCGATCTGATAGCCGCTCATCTCAATGACATGCGCATGGACTGTCTGGTGACGGAGAAATCAACGGTCAGTGCTAACTTACGGCGAGACACGTATTTCTATCCGAGAATGCTGGGCTACCTGTTGAAGCATATCCTGTCCAAAGAATTGACCACGGATGCCAAGGAAATCATCGTCATTACAGATTCCATTCCGCTGCACAATAGGCGACACGTCATTGCCAAAGCGGTGAAGCGAGCGTTGACGAAGATGTTACCAAAGACCTGATTCCCTTACACTTTTGAAAATAGGGCTGCTGCCCATAGTTTATGGCTCTCTTTTAACCGCCTAAGATCAAAGG
>JAJEEZ010000642.1:0-10812 GCA_022820705.1 Candidatus Latescibacterota bacterium
CGCGAGGCCGCGCCCAGCCTACACATCCCGGCCGAGGTATTCAACACGCTGCCCTTAGGAGAAATATCCGCTCCTTTGCGTGCTGGCCTTAGTTGGCACATCGTCCGCTTCACCGAAGACCGCGAAACGTCCTACGAGCGCTACCGGCCCCTCATTGAGGAACTGCTATTTAGCGAGCGTCTAGCCCAAGTTGAGGCCGAGCACTTTGAGTCGCTTCGCGCGACCGCCGGGGCGGTCCTCGACCGCGACGGGCTGCAACTCATGATCAGCGCGGCCCAGCGGGAAGATGGCGCGTTGCTCGACACGTCCGCTGCGCCGCTCTACACCTTTGCCGAGGGCCAGGCCACAGTCGCCTCGGCTTATAAGGCCCTGCGGCGGCTCAATGCCCAGCGCAGTCTCAAAGACAGTACGCGCGCACGCACCGCGCTAGACAGGCTAGTGCTGCGCCCCCTCCTCCAGCGCCGCGCCGCTCGCGAACAGGACCTGTACGACGATCCAGACATCCAGCGGCTGGCCAAGAGAGCCTACCAAGACGCGCTGCTCAACGCCGTGCGCGAGCGCTTTGCAGCCATCGAAATGCTCTCCGACGCCGAAGTGTGGTCCTACTACGACAGCCATCCCGACATGTTTTATCACGAAGAATCCGTCGAGGTCGAAGAACTGCTCGCGTCCAGCCCGGCCGAGGCCCAGTGGCTCAGCGACCAACTCGTTGCCGGTGCGAGTTTTGCCGATCTCGCCGACCGCAGCGTGCGCACCCAAGCCGTTCAATCGCAAGCGCGCTTTCACTTCCATCCGCGCGACGAGAAGCTCTATCCGCGCCTAGTCCCGGCCATCTATGCCGCGGAACCCGGCCAGCTCGTCGGGCCGATTCGGGTGCGCGACGGGTACTCCATTTTCCGCGTCCAAGGACGCAACCCCGGCCGGGTCGAACCGTACGAGCAGGTCCAGCGCCGCGCCCGCGCTCTGTTGCGCCGCGAGCGGGAAAACGCGGCTTTCACCAGCTTCGTCCAAGATCTGCGCCAGCGCTATCAGAGCCGAGTCGAGATCGACGAGCGCGCCCTCAAGGCCGCCCTGCCGGATTCGCTGGTCCAAGGCACCTGAGCGATGACCGTGCGCCTGTTGCTGATTTTGGGCGCAATCGCCTGCGCCGACCAACCCGACCCGCAAGACGCGGCGCACCCCGCAGAAGCCCGCCGCTTGCTCCAGCGCGGCACGCTTTTTTTGCAACAGAACCGGCCCGCCCGTGCCCTAGCGGAACTCACACAGGCCGTGGCGCTCGATTCCGCGTCGAGCACCGCCCATTTTCCAAAGGGGCTAGCCCACGCGCGGCTCGACCAGCCCGCGCTCGCCATTGCGGCCTTTGAACGCGCCTTGGCCCTGACTCCCGACGACTCGACAACTCGACTGAGCTCGCCGAAGTCTGAGCTTGCCGAAGTCCAGCCTCGCGCGCACTTTGCCCTCGCCGCGGTGCTGCGCGACCAGCATCGCTACCTAGAGGCCGCAGACCATCTAGAGCAGGCCATTGTCCTCGCACCCGAGCGCGCCAAATACCACTTCTACCTAGGCGAAGTGCGCCGCGCCACCGGCGATTTTGCCGGCGCACTCACAGCCTTCAAACGCACCATTGAACTCGCGCCCGACGACTCGACGACTCGACTGAGCGGTTCGGCTGAGCTCACCGTCGAAGCCTCGCCGAAGTCTGAGCTCGCCGAAGTCCACCTTGAAGCCCGCTACTACCACAGCGACTTGCTCGTGCGCAATCAACAATTATCCCAAGCTCGCACGGGCTTTGCCGACCTGCTCGCCCGCGACCCCGACCACATCCAAGGCGGCTTAGGTCTAGGCGGCTTACTCATCCGCCTCGGAGAACCGACAGCAGCCGTTCCCGTGCTCGAGCGCGTCGCCATCGCCGACCCGCACAACCCCGCTCCCCACTACCTGTTGGCCCAAGCCTACACCGAGAGCGACCGTCCCGCCGACGCCCGCAACGCGCAGGGCCGCTTCCAGCAGTTGAGCGCGGCCGAGCGCCACCTCAATCAGGGCAACATTTACATTCGCCAAGGCGCGTGGGACAAGGCGATCGACTCCCTAAAGCGCGCCCTTGCCAGCGACTCTACTTCGGTGGAAATTCGCCTGCGCCTCGCCACCGTGTACGCACAGCAAAAGCGCTTCGCCGACGCCCGCGCCGCGCTGGAGCAAGTCCTCGCCCGCAACCCAGACCACCGCGACGCCTACATCATGCTGGGCGACCTGTACTTGCACGAGGGAAGGCCCAAAGAAGCGGACGCGCACTTCGTCCGCGCCTTGGCGACCGATCCCGACTCCTTTGCCGCGGCCTATGGCTTGGGCCGTGCGCGTTTCAAAAGCGGCGACTTTGCCGGGGCCGTTACCGCGTTGCACCAAGCCCTCGCTCGCGATCCCGACCACCGCGACGCCCACTATGTTCTCGGGCTGGCTTACGTCCGCCAAGCCAACTACCGCGATGCCCACACCCATTTCGCCCGCAGCATTGCCCTCGACCCAGACCACGCAGAATCGCACTACGGACTGGCGCTGATCCTCATGCAGCAAAGACAGCGGGACCAAGCGCGGCAAGCTCTGCAAAAGGTGCTCGCCCTCGCCCCGGATCACCAGCGCGCCCGGGCCAAGCTAGGCGAGCTGGACCAAGCGCCGTGAGCCGCTGCTTCCGCGTCCTGTGCTTGGCTGGCCTTTGCCTCGGCTGCCAAGCCCCGCCCGAGGCCGAAAGCGACCGCGTCTATGCCGAGGCCCTGAGCCTGCTGCACCAGGGGCGGTTCTCCGAGTCCGAGGCCCTCTTCCGGCGCGTCGTCAGCTTGGCACCCGACAGCGCGATTGCCCAAATCCGCATCGGCGAAGCCATGATCCGCCAAGGCCGCTGGCAGCGCGCGGGCCGCCTGCTCGACGAGTTGCCGACACCAGTGCGCCAGCGACCCGAAGCCCGTCTGCTCGAAGCCCGTCTGCTGGCCTTTGGCGGTTTTGCCCGCGAAGCCGAACTCGCCGTCGATGAAATCCTCGATGAATACCCCAACTCGCTCGACGGCCGCCTGCTGCTGGCTGAGCTGTACTTACAGGCCGCTGCCACCATGAACCTCGAGCGAGCCACGGCCCTGTGCAGCGAAGCACTAGCCGCCCAACCCCAGCGACGCGACGCGCATTACCTGTTGCTCCAAGCCACGATGCGCCTCGGTCGTTTTCCCGCAGCCTTGGAACGCAGCCGCTCGTTGCTCGACGCCTATCCAGACGATGGACACGCCTATCTCTTGGCTGGCACCGCGGCTTTCTGGGCGGGGGACGACCGCGCGTGGCCTTGGCTCGAAAAAGCGGTCGATCTGTTGGAGTCGCTCGACCGCCTAGAGGCTCTGTGGCTGCTCAAGCTGACCCACGAGCGGCAGAGCGAAGATGCACCGGCGCTGCTGCCGCGCTATCGCTTTCCCCTGCGCGCCTCCGTGCCAACAGCGACCGACTTGCGCTTTGTCGATGTGGCCGCGCACGTCGGCGTGGCCAAGAAAGATCGCGGCCGCGGCAGTGCTTGGCTCGATTTTGACGGCGACGGCGACTTTGATCTGTTCAGCGTTGGCATCCAAGTCGAACACTCGCTCTACCGCAACGACGGCGGCCAATTCCGCGATGTCGCCCAAGCGGCTGGACTAGCTGACGTGCGCGGCGGTTGGGCCGCGGCGAGTGCGGACTTTGACAACGACGGCGACGACGACCTCTTTGTCAGCCGCGACGCCTGGGAGGGCCGGGCCCCCAACTCATTGTACCGAAACGACTCGGGCACATTCATCGACCTGGGGCGCGCCGCGGGCCTAGCCGATTCCAGCGACAGCTTTAAGGCCGCTTGGCTCGACTTCGACCGCGACGGATACCTCGATTTGTACGTGGCCAACGGCGTCACGGGTACGGGCGAGCCAAACGCCCTCCTGCACAATCGGCAGAACGGTGCGTTCCTCGACGTGGCGGTCGCCGCCGCAGTCGCCGACTCGGGCAAGACCATCGGCACGGCTGCTGGCGACTTCGACGGCGATGGCTGGACCGACTTATACGCGGTCAACATCGGCCAGCTCAACCGCCTCTATCGCAACCTCGGCGATGGCACCTTTGTCGATGTGGCCGAGCGCGCTGGAGTCCTTTTTCCAGTGGAAGGCGGGTACGTGGCGTTCTTTTTTGATCTTGACAACGACGGTCATCTCGACCTATTTGCTTCAACTATGAGCGCCTTTCCCGATGTCCTCAACAGCATGGTCACCGGTGAGGCCATAGAGCCGAACCGGCCCTTTCTCTATCGCAACCTCGGCGACGGCACCTTTGCCGACATCGCGGTCGCTGCGGGACTCAAGCGCTCTTTCGGCAGTATGGGCGCGGGCCTTGGCGATCTAGACAACGACGGCTTCGTCGATATCTATCTGGCCAACGGCGGTCCGCAAATGGCCCGCCTCGAACCCAACGCGCTCTACCGCAACCTCGGCGACGGCACTTTCGCCGACATCACGGCCACTGCGGGCACCGGCAGCCTCGGCAAGGGCCACGGGGCCACCTTCGCCGACTTCGATCAAGACGGCGACTTAGACCTCTACGCCGGCTTGGGCGGCCACTACGACGCCGATACGTGGGACAATGCGCTCTACCGCAACGACGGCCCGGTGCAGCACTACCTATCCATCGAACTCGTGGGCGCGCAGACCAATCGCAGCGCCATCGGTGCGCGCGTGGCCGCCTTTGCCGCCGGCCGCGCCATTCGCGCTCAGCGCCAGAGCGGCTTTGGCTTCGGCAGCAGCAACGAGCCGCTCCTGCACCTCGGGCTGGGGTCGGCTACTCGCGTCGATAGCCTGCACGTGCTCTGGCCCGGCCAGCCCCCACAGCGCTTCTTTGACCTGCCCGTCGATTGCCGCATCCGCATCGCACAACGCGAGGCGCACTACCAGATGCTCAGGAGGCCACCATGAAACTCTTAGCGTTTCTCGTCCTCTGCTTGGCACCGCTGATCTCAGCCGACGCCCAAAAGGGCCACCGCGTCACTAGCCGCTCGGTAGTGGTCAACAGGGCCGCGCACTGGCAAAATTGGCAGCTCCCCACCCACGCCGTGCAGGTGTCGCCGGACGGCACAGTCCAGCCGCACTTTTTTCGCGAGCACTTCAATTTGCTCGATGATTTAGCAACCTACACCCGTCCCATTATCGATCTGCGTCGCCGCAGCAACCAGACCGCCATCCTCAACATCGATAGCACCCAGACCCGCGACGTGAAAGGCGAGATCATCGCCGACCGCAAGGGCAACCCCATTTACTCCTATTTCTTTCGCCCGGGCATCAGCCGCGTCGGCTCAAATGCGGCGGCCGCCGCCAACATCCTCGACGACGATCCAACCACCTTCTGGGAACCCGATCCGCAGGCACCGATCGACGACTGGTGGATTGAAATAGATTTGGGCCGCGTCGTAGCGGTTGATTCCCTCGTCATCCACTTCGTCGAGGAAGAGTTGGGCGATCCCTTCTTCCAGTTCCGCGTCCTCGCCGCACCCGACCAAGAGCCGGTGTGGGAAAATGCCGACAAAATCACCTTTGAACGCGTCGCCAACACCAAGGCTCCCAACCGCGAGCAGCGCACCTTTCGCATCGGTCTCGAACAGCTCAAAGCCGACCCCAACTGGCAGGGCAAGCTGGTGGAGACCATCCGCATCGTGGTCAGCGATACCCGTGGCCAGCGCGGCGAGCGCATCAGCGAAGAGGAGTGGCAAGCCCTGCCAGCCGACGAGCGCGGCGCGATCGTCTATTTTATCCGCGACGAACAGGGCTTTGAAGAGCCAGTCGAGCGCGCCGTCTATGAAAGCCTCGATGCCCAGCGCCAAGGCCGCTTGGATTACTACCGGCGCGAGCGGCCGCGTCTAGCCGGAATCGAGGTATACGGATTTGGCGACAACATCAGCGGCGGCTTGGTGGCCGGCGGCGGCAACCTCAATCTGACGGGTGACGGTTTCCTGCCGGGGCCGGCTTTTGACGCGGATTTCAACACCAATTTCCTGCACCTCGTTTGGTCGCCGACCATCGACCGCGGCGTGCTCACCGTTGACATGGGCGCGACGTTTTGGCTCGACGCCATGCGCATTTCCTCGACTCGGCCCTATCCCCGTATCGATGGCTATTTGATCCGTGGCTCCGACGGTTCGCGCGACACGCGCGGCAAAATCAAGTGGGCGCGCCTCAGCCCCCGCTTCCGCGAGGACAATAGCTCCGACAACTTTGAACACATCATCGACACCTATACCCCCAGCCCCAAGCTCCGCTTCCTCGAAATAAGTATCGTCTCGGCGGACCCGCGCCGCCGAGGTGGGTACAACACCGGACCGACCATTGCCGAGTACCAGCTTTTTTCCACCGGCTACCCGGCACAAGTAGTGCTGACCTCCGACCTGATTGCACTGCCTGGGGTGCGCAACTTCGGGGCCATCACTTGGGAGGCCGAGACGCCCCCGGGCACGACCGTGGCCATCCGCACCCGCACCGGCGACCTGCTGGGCAAGGTCATTCGCTACTTCGACAAAACGGGCAACGAAATCACCTATGACGCCTGGAAAAACCTCTTGGCCCGACTCAAGGGGCCAGCCGACACTACTTTCGTGCCCACCAGCGGCTGGAGCCCGTGGAGCCGCGCCTACCAGCAGCCCGGCGACATCGTCACCTCCCCCGGCCTGCGCAAATACATGCAGTTCCAAGTCGAGATGATTACCACCGACCGCGAGGCCGCGGCTTTGATCCGCTCGCTCGCAGTCGAACTGCTCAATCCCGTGGCCGAGCGCATCGCGGCCGAGCTGTGGCCGGCCTCGGTGGAGGTCTCCGGTGCACGGGAGACTTTTGACGTCTTTGCCCAGCCCTACTTCATCGAGTCGCCTGCGGCCTCGCGCAGCGCTGGTTTCAACGAAATCCTGTTGACCATGCCGGCTTCGGAAAACCTCGAACTCTTGGAGCTTGGCATCATTAGCCCAGACGGCGAAAAGGTCTTTCGCCTTGGGGACGAGGGCGGTGTGCTCACGGCTGACGACCAAACGCAAGTCGCGATTTTGGCCAACGGCGGGGACTCGATCAGGGTGCGCCTAGACGACGCGCTCAACATCCTGCCCGCGGCCAGCCGCACGTACAATCGCGTTACCCTTGAGGGCGAAGAGGTGCCTGTGACCCAAGACGGCTTGCCGCTTACGGGCGCGGCGTACGGCACCCTCGACGAAGACGAACGGGGGGCCATCCGCTACTTCCGCCGCGACGGCGACCAGCTCAGCGAGATCGACCAAACCAGCTACAAAGATCTGCCCAGCGAGGAACAAGGCCCCGTCCGCTACTTCCGCATTTTGCGCGGCGACGGCGCTCAATTCCCCTTTGACGCGCGCGGCGACTCCCTCGACTCGCGTGCGTACAACCGCCTTGCCGCGGCCGAGCGCGGCATTGTGACCGGGCCGGGCCAGCGCTTCCGTTTGCGCCTTTCAGCGCCGGTCTTTCTCAACGGCACAACCTTGCGCCTTTTCGTGCGCAATGCAGCAAGCGCCGACGCCGAGGAGGCGTGGCAGGCGGTTGAAGCGGGCGACGCCGACGAAGGTGTTACCAGCAACACGCTGTCGATCAACGTCCCCATTGACAGCGATCTCGTTCATGGTCTCGCAGTCGGCCCCAACCCCTTTACCCCCAACGGCGACGGGATTAACGACGCGGCTGAAATCTCGCTGGATATCTTCAAGCTCACTTCGAGTCGCCTCCTCCAAGTGCGGATTTACACGCTCGATGGGCGACGGATTTGGCAGCGCGAGGAAATGGTGCTGAGCGGCCGCACCTCTGTGCGTTGGGACGGCGTAGATGACCACGGCCGCCGTGCGCCGCCCGGACTGTACCTGTGCCAAGTCCAACTCGACGCCGACGCCACAGGGCGGCCTACTACTCAAGCGCGGATTATCGCCGTGGCCTACTAGTTATTGCTGGAACGCCTAAGGCCGATTATCATTGAGAATTACGAATTAGGAATTGAGAATTGCGAATTAGAGTTTACCAAGCAGTGCGAGGTGGGAAGCGGTTGGGTCCATTCGTAATTCCCAATTCTTAATTCCTAATTGAAGGAGGGATTGCAGTGAACCGGAAATGGATGTTCTGGACGGCAATAGCCATGCTGTGGCTCGGCAGTGCTGCCGGAGCCCAGGAATACGGCGCTCGCACCGGCACGGTCAAAAGAGGCGGAGTGGTTTCCTTTGAGCCACAGGGCCCCGGCGTCCTGTTCGGTGCCCTCGACCCGGCCAAGCGCAGGTGGTACGTGCCGCAGGAGCTTTTTAACGAATACCAGTGGCGGCAGTGGGAATACTCCAACTACGCCCGCGATCACTACCAGCGCTACGTCAGCTCCATCCGCGAAGGCGATTACTACTACGACCTCTACGGCAACCTCATCACCCGAGGCTGGCTGGTTTTCAACAACTCACAGACCCAACCTCGACAGTTTGGCTCTTCGGTGCTGAAGTCCAGAAATTTCGAGGGCTGGTTTAGCGGCTTGGTCATCTCGGCTGACTCCAAGGGCCAGCACCACTACGCCTTGACGGCCGGCACCAAGATCCGCTCGACCCTGACGCCGATGACCTTCTCTAAGCCGCGCTGGGACGGCATTCAATTCGACTACGCAGCCGACAAATACCAAGGCACCTTGATCTACTCGCGCCTCAGCCGCCCTGGCGGCACGTCAACCAACGATCAAGAGAGCTTGGTCACCAACGCCACATCCATGTTCGGCAGCCGCGCCACCGCGCAGGTGGGCGATTTCGCCACCTTGGGGCTGACCATGGTCAACGCCCACCAATCCAACACCCTCATCGACGGCTTTACCGGCAACCCCTTCACTGGCGAGCTTTCGGTCGATCAGAATCAGACCGTCTCGATCATCGAGATCGTCCTGCGCGACGATAGCCCCGAGGACGGTGTCGGCGGCGCGGCCTTCTTCAGCGCCGGTTCGGACATCATCATCACTTATCTCGACGGCACGCAAGACAACGGCAAGGCCATTCGCTTTGAACCGATCATCGAGGGCGGCCTCGTGGGAGAGGGCTTCCTTTCAGCCGATGGCACTGAGGAGATCCGCCTGCGCTACGACTTTGACAGCCCGGCCTTTGTCAACCGGGCCTCGGGCACTAAAGAAGAAATCAAAAAGGTCGAGTTCCGCCTCGTGCTGGGCAACGACTATCAAGTGTGGGTCACCTCCGACAGCCAGCTCAACGCCAGCGGCGAGTCCGTGCTCTTGCTCGTCTCCCAAGCCGAGGGCAACGTCCAAGACAACACCAATTTGCAGATCGTCAGTTTCGACTACGGCCTGCCGACCTCCACCCAGATCTGGGGAGCAACCCTAGAGCTGCAAAAGGTTCTCGGCTTCGACTTCTACGGCGAGTACGACCTCAGCTACAATTACACCAAGTATCCCAATGTAGTAGCCAAGACCCACACCACCTTCTCGGGCATCCGCGGCGACCGCGCCGCCTCTGCGTGGATGATGAACCTCTCGCGGGTCGCGTTTCCCTTCTTCTTCTTCGGCGAGGCATACAGCATGGATCCTCGCTATTCCACCCGCACATTCACCGCTCAAGGAGATGGCTTTATCGACTACGAGGACGAACGCATCCACGTAGTCGAACTGGTCGAAGACAACGACGACCAAGACGAATTTCCCGACACCGTGCGCAAGGACTGGCAGACCGGCGACCCGAGCGTCTTCCCCGGCTGGGACGAGAACAACGACTTCATCTCGGATTTCAAACAGAACGACAACCGCTTCTTGAGCAACCTCATCCCGGACTACGAGGAGCCGTTCCTGCGCCACAACGTCGATCGGCCTGAATTCCTCTTCGGCATCGACCTGAACAACAACTTGTGGGTCGATCGCTTTGAAAACGACGAACTGCCCGACTATCCCTACAAGAAAGATCACCAAGGATACAACGCCTACGGCGGCATCCACTTCACCCCAGAGCTGCGGCTGATGGTCGGCGTCTTGCGCGAGGATCTCATTTCTTCCAACCAAAAAAACCACGCCAATTACGTCCTGCTGACCCTCGACCGCGACACCCCTGCTTGGGGTCGCTTCCGCGTCTTTGAGATGCTCAAGTCCACGACCGACGACATTCCCGACGACCTCTTGCAGTGGCTACCCAACGCCAATATCCGCACTGGTGAACCGACCAAAGTCGAGGATCCTCTCATCGCTCGCGACGCTTGGATCAACAGCCTGTGGGTCGGCCACGACTACAAGCTGCGCGGCCTGCTGACGGCCAATTACCTCAAATACGATCTGTACCACCAGCGGCTGAGTGCCAATGAGCGCGCGCTGTTGGGCCTGCGCGAGCGCGACTTTTTCTTTGGCCTAATCAACAAAATCAGCTACCGCTTCGACTTTGGGCACCTGTGGCTAGAGCCGCGCTGGAAAAGCGAGTACCGCCGTCAGAGCCGCGACCTGATTTCAGCCGACGAACGCACCGAACTGGCCGAAATCGGCGGCTTCGTCCTCGGCTTTCCTCTGCTCAGCCACACGACCTTGCTGAGCGGGTTTGAGATGACCTTCCTCAACGATATGGAGCGCGACTCCAACGACTTCAACGGCCTAGTTTGGGCCTTGCAGTTGTCCAATATATCCGACTATCTCGGCTACAAGGTTACGACCCATGCGGGCATGAAAATCGACCGCCGCCAGCCTCGGGGCGAGGATGCCGTGATTATTAATCAGATCTTTATTTCGATCTACGCGGGCTTGCAGTAGGGGGCGGTTTGAAACCGCCCCCTA
>JAJEEZ010000617.1:0-6803 GCA_022820705.1 Candidatus Latescibacterota bacterium
ATACGTTGCCAACGCATCCCTCCACGCCACTCCCAACCTGCTGCTCATGGGCGAACTAACCCTCATCTACGGCCCGGCCCATCCCGACAAGATGTCGCCTGCGTACGAGCGCTGCTTGGCGAGTCTCGACGCGGGCGACGGCGAGTCCTTTCTCTGGCTCTTTCCAACGCACTTCCAAGCCCAACTCATGCGGCGGCAACTCATCCGCGCCAGCCGCACCAAGCTGCTCACTGGGCATCTAGCTCTCGACTTAAATAGTTTTACCGACATCCTCTACAGTCTCTGTCATAGTCAGCGACCGGCCCTGCCCCTCAGCGCGCAGCGGCTGTTAGTCGAAGACGCCCTCGCCGCCAGCGCGGCCAACGCGCCTTATTACAGCCGCCAACCTGAGCGGCTGAGCCGGGGGCTGACTCAGTTGTTCCGCCGGTTAGAGGAGACCGGTACCCAGCCTAGCGACCTAGTGGGAACAACCCAGCGCAGCGCGGAATTGCAAGTCCTTTATGCAGCCTACTTGGAACGTCTCGCGGCTGGCTGGAGCGGGAGCCGCGAGCGCTTTGCCGCTGTAGATGCCCATCTCGCCCCCTCGATGCTCGCACAGCGCTTCCCCGACCTCGGCCTGCTCGTGCTCTGCGGCTTTGTAGAAGTGCCCGCGCCTTTTCTGTCCGTACTGGACAAACTGCTATCCCTCGTTCCAGAATCCATCGCGCTGCTCGACTACGACCCCGAAGGCCCCGGTTTTTTTGCCCGCACGCGCCCCCTGTACGAATTCCTCCGCGCCCGCGCCATCCGCGCCGAGCGCAGCACCGCCGACCAATACCCAGCCGCCGCGTTCGCCGGTCGTCTCTTCACCCACAGCCGCGCTAGCCTCGACGCGCCCGTAGAGCGAGCCGCTTGCCCGGACCGAGTCGGTGAAGTCTCGGCCATGGCCCGCCGCATCCGCCAGTTGCATCAGGAGCAAGGGGTCGAGCTAGCGCAGATCCGCATTGGCTTCCGCAACCTCGACACCTATGCCGAACTTGTGGCCGAAGTGCTGCCGCGCCACGGCCTGCCTTTTTACCTCGCGCGCGGACGGCCCCTTGCCACAGCACCCGCCATGAACACCGTCTTCGCGCTCATCGACGCAGTGCTAGAGCGCTACAGCCGCGCTGCACTCTTCCGCCTACTCAGCTTACCCTTGGTGCGGCTGCGCTATTCATTATCAGATCAAACCCGCACGCTTGCCGCCGAGGACTTCGCGGCGTGGACTCGCAACGTGCCGCCATCGACCGGGCGCGGCACCTGGCTCGCCGCCATCGACGAAAACTTCGCATACTTAGAGTACGAGTTAGGCCGAAAAGGTGAGCCGGTCTCCGAAGAAATTGACGATCCTCCCACTCGGCGCGAGGACCTGCTGGCCGAGTTAGAAGCCCTCCAGCCCCTCCGCACTGGCCTAACCGCGCTCTTTGACCTGCTCCAGCCCTTGGAGAGCCGACAGGATCTGCCTTCTTTCCGTCAGCATTTACTCCACGCCCTCAGCGCATTGAGCGTAGAGGATGCCCTCGCGAATGGGTCGGCAGAAGACGGCCGGGCACTGGCGCGCTTTTTGGACCTGCTCGACGAATTGTGCGCACCGGCCGCAGCCCTCCAGCCCCGCACCCTGAGCCAGCTCGCCGACCTGTTGCGCGACGCCATCTCCCAAGCGCACGTCCCCGCCGCAATGCGCGCTGGCATTCAAGTGACCGACCTCGCCGCAGCGGGCAGCGCGCCCTGCGATTACCTCTTCATCGGCGGGCTAGTACAAGGCGAATTTCCCCGCTTGCCGCCAGCCGATATTTTCCTCGAAGAAACCCAGCGCCGCGCCCTGAACTTGGACGAAGATTCCACCACTGCGTCGGAGCGCCTGCTGTTCTACCGCGCTGTGTGTTCGACGCGCCGCGGCCTCGGTCTCTTTCATCCCCAGCAGTCGGGCAGCGAGACGCTAGCCCCCTCGCCCTTTATCGACGAGTTAGACGGCCTGCTCTCCCCGCAGCCTGCGACGGAAACGTCCAACGGCACACCGGGCACCCTAGCCGAGTTGCACCTCGCATTGGGCCGCGGCCTATGCGCGACGAACAAATCCGACTCAGCGCACGACGCCCTCGCACTCTACAGCCAAGCCGCACACGCCATCGCGCTGCGCCACCTCGTGCGCGGCTTGCACCTCGCCGAGTTGCGCACGATCCCCAAGAGTCTCGGCAGCCACGAAGGCGTACTCGACGAGGAACCGCTGATCGACAAGCTGCACACCCGTCTCGGCACCGGCCATTCTTTTTCCGCGACCCAACTGGAGCTATACGGTCGCTGTCCCTTCCGGTTTTTTGCCCAAGAATTGCTCCACCTCCAGCCCCTCCGCGACCCGGAAGACGACAACTCGGCGCTCAAGCGCGGCAATCTCGTCCACCGCACCCTCTATCGTTTCTATACAGCCCACGGCGAAGCAGCCGAACGCGCGGAAAACTTGGCTGAAAACATCGCAGATCTGCGCAGACAAGGCCGCCAAGTTGCCGAGGAAATGAGGCTTACAGGTTTTTTTTGGGAGCGGGAATTAGAGCGCCTGCTCGGCTCCGACGACGGGGAGCGCGAGGGCATCTTGCTTCGCTTCCTCCGCCTGCAAGCGGCCTCAACTAACCCAGCCGTCCCGACCCATTTCGAACTGAGCTTTGGCAGCTACCCCGGCATGGGGGAGGGCGATCCGCAATCGACCACTACTCTCTATGCCATCAAGGACTCAGAGACTGGGAACGAGGTGCGGATCGCTGGCAAGATCGACCGCATCGACCGCACGGCCGATGGCTGCTTCGTCATCTTCGACTACAAGACCGGCCGCAGGCCTTCGGTAGCCGATATTGACACCGGCCTCAACCTCCAACTTCCGCTTTATTTGCTAGCGGCTGAATCCCTGTTCGGGGAACTTGGGCTGCGACAAGGAGCCGGGGCCGCGTACCTGATGCTCCGCGACTTAGAGGACTGCGGCCGCAGCGGGCTATTCGCCGATGCCACCCATCGCAATACAGCCTATGTCGCCAGCGGTCGCTATGGCATCTACGACCACGAGGCGTATCGCCAGCGCCTCGACGCCGTGCGCGGCTTCGTCCTCTCATACACGCGGGCCATGCGCCGTGGGATATTCCGCGTCACCACCCACGACCCGGCCAAAATCTGCCCGCATTGCCCCTATCAACAAAGCTGCCGCCTCGATCCCCAGCGCATGAGGGCCTTGTCGTGAAGCGCGCCATCCCCCTGACGCCCGTTCAGCGCATGGCCCTCGACAGTCAGCGCAATATCGCGGTCACCGCCAGCGCTGGTGCTGGCAAGACCGCAACGCTAGTCGAGCGCTACATCGAGCTGTTGCGCCAGCATCCCGAAATCGGCGTGCGCCAAGTGCTGGCCATCACGTTTACCCAAAAGGCCGCGGCGGAAATGCGCGAGCGCATCGCCCGGCGGCTAACTGAAGCCCTCGACCAAGAGCTACCCGAGCCAGAGCGGCAGCGCCTACGGCAAATTCGCGCAGACCTGCCCGCGGCGCGCATTTCCACCATCCACGCCTTTTGTGCAGCCCTGCTGCGCGAGTATCCCATTGAAGCGGACGTGGACCCCGCCTTCGCGGTCTTAGAGGGAGTAGATGCGGCGCAACTCCGACAGCAAGCCGTGCGCCAAACTCTAGAGTCCCTAGCCCGAGCGCGCGACTCCGACCCGGACAAAGAAGCCTTGCGACGCACCTTAGCCGAATGGCCGCGCCGCTATCTCGAACAAGTCTTGGAACATCTGCTTGAAAAAAAGCATCACGCTCGCTCGTGGTGCCGCCGCTACGTCGAGCAGTCGCCCAACCAAATCCTCAGCGACTGGCGCGAGCTGCAGCAAGCGGCTAGCGCTCCGGCGTGCCGCGCCCTGCTCGATGACACCCAATTCACCGCGATGCTCGCAGAACTCGCCGCACTCTCGCCCCTAACCGACGAGCGCGACTCGGCCGTCGAACGACTAAACCCGCTCCGCGACTCTATGCGCCGGCTGAGCCAAGCACCCCCGCTCGACGAAGCCTTAGCAATCCTCCCACGTCTAGCCGAAGGACTTTTGACCAATGGCAAACCTTTGAGCAGCAGCCGGCTAGGCAAAAAATCCAACTGGGAGGAAGCTACACTCGCCCGCGTCCGCGAGCTAGTACCCGCCTTGGGACGCCGCATAGCTCCGCACGCCGACCTCCTCAGCCTCGAACTCAGCGCGGCCGACGAGCGCGCCGCTGCGGTGCTGCCCGCCCTGTCGCGCGTCTTCCTCCGCGCTGATGCGCGCTGCGAAAGCAGCAAAGGCAACGGCCGTATGCTGGACATGGACGACCTGCTAGAAAAAACCCACCAACTCATCGCCACTGACGCGGACATCCGCCACCGCTTGGCCCAACACTATCGCTTCGCACTGATCGACGAATTCCAAGACACCGATCCCTTGCAGTGGAAAATCATCCGCTCGCTGGCGTCGCCAGACGGGCAAATGGCCGGCGACAAACTCTTCATCGTCGGCGACCCCAAGCAGTCGATTTACTCGTTCCGCGCAGCCGACGTCACTGTCTTCGCTCGCGTCCGCGGCGCCATCGCCGAGGCCAATGCCGCGCACGAGCGCGAGTCCCAGCCCTTTTGCGACGATGGCGAAATTCTCAACGCCTCCTCCACCCAGCGGCTCGGCTCCCTCGTCATGGGCGAAAACTTCCGCACCCTCGCCCAGCCGGTTGCCTTTGTCAACGCGCTCTTTCCCCAATTCATGCAAGCGGTCCCGGATGAGCCTTTTCAAGTCGGTTACGACCCGCTCATCGGATGCCGCTCCGCCGATGTAAGCGAGGGTTCGGTCGAGCTTTTGCTCTTGCCGCCCGACGACAGCCGCGACCCCACGGACTCCGCGCGGTGCGAAGCTCAGTTGGTCGCCCGCCGCCTGAGTCACCTTTTAGCAGGCAACGACCTGCAAGTCGCCGACCAAGACGGCTTGCGTCCGCCCGTCCCCGGCGACATTGCCTTGCTCCTGCGTCGCCGCCGCAATCTCTCCGCGTACGAAGACGCGCTGCGAGCCTGCGGCATCCCCTTCCAAGTGGCCGGCGGCCGAGGCTTTTACCAGCGCCAAGAAATCTACGATCTAGCCAATATCCTCCGCGTCCTGTGCAACTCCGGCGACGGCATCGCCTTGATGGGCGCGTTGCGCTCCCCGTACTTCGGCCTCTCGGACAACGCCCTGTACGCGCTGACCGCGCCCGATGGCAGTCGGCTCGCAAAGAATCTCGCGGACGCGGATCAGCGGCAGCGCCTCGCTCCTGCGGATCAAGAAGTCGCCACAGACGCCGTCGCCCGACTTCAGCACTGGAGAGACCTACGCGACCGCGTACCCCTCGTCGAGCTGCTGCACACCATCCTCGAAGACACCGGGGCCTGGGCTTTTCTCTGCTATGGCGAGCGCGGGGATCAGGCCGTGGCCAACGCGTACAAACTCCTCAACCTCGCCCGCGAATTCCGCGGCTCCCTCGCCGATTTCGTGGTGCGACTCGACTTGTTGACCAATGAAGAAGACCAAGAAGGCGAAGCCGTCCTCGACGCAGACGCCCTACACATCCTGACCGTCCATGCGGCCAAGGGCTTGGAGTTTCCCATCGTCGTCGTGCCCGACTTGGCCGCGCGATTTAACTTTCAAAACAGCGATCCTGCGCTCATCGACGCGGAAAAGGGCCTCGGCTTGCGCGTCCTCGACCCCGAGCAGGATTACAAAAGGGTCTCCTCCTTTGTCCGCACCCTCATCAACAGCAACGCGAGCCGACGTCAGCGCGCCGAAGAGAAACGCCTGCTGTACGTGGCTTGCACCCGCGCCCGCGATCATCTGCTGCTCGGCGGTGCACTAACCGACAAACACTTTGCTACCGACCTTCGGCTGAGCTCAGGTCGAAGCCTCGACGCGGTGGCGGACTGTCTCGGTTGGATTTGCGGAAGTTTGGCACTGACAGAGGACGACCTCGCCCGAGGCAGCAAAGCGGTTGCAGGCGTGCCGTCTCCCTTGCCCATCCATACCGACCCCAGCGAGTTCCCGGTCCCTGCCACCACCACCCACCAAGCCGAGCCAGCCTTCCACGCCCTTCGGCTGAGCGACTCGACGACTCGACTGAGCTCGCCGAAGTCTGAGCTTGCCGAAGTCTCAGGTCGAAGCCTCGACGCCGCACCCACGCAACCAGCAGAACCAACGCTGGACCTCCTCTCGTCGCTCGACGATCCCCAAAATCGGCCCGAATTTGCCGCCAGCGAGTTGGTCCTCTTCGCCGCAGATCCAGCCGCGCACCATCGCCAGTATGTGCTGGGCCTGCCGGCGTGGCCTCTCGGCCAAGTAGATGCGCCCCGCCGCCGCGCCATGCTCTTCGGCCAACTCGCCCACGCCGGTATAGAGGCCCTGAGCAACAACCCAGACGCCGACCCCGCAGCCCTCGCTGCCGATCTCGTCACAGCCGCCACGCTGCCCGTAGCATCCTATCGCGCCTCGTTCGCGCACGACTTGGCCGCCCTATTGCACCGCTGTCGCCAATCGCCCTTAGCTGTGCGCTGGTTCACCAATGCGGAGGCCCGCACCGAAGTGCGCTTTACCCTCTCGCTGGACCGCGGTTTAGTACACGGAGTGGCCGATTACATAGGACGCGGCACCGACGGACTGTGGGAACTAGTCGATTACAAGACCGGCCACCGCGCGAATACAGACGAGGCAGTACAGCGCTACCAACTACAGTTGGAAATTTACGCCCTCTGCGTACAGGCCCTCCACCCGGATCA
>JAJEEZ010000514.1:0-6431 GCA_022820705.1 Candidatus Latescibacterota bacterium
TCGGCAAGCCGGGGCGGCTGGGGGATTCGATTCGCTGTGTGGTGTCGGTGTCGATGCTTACGGAAGGGTGGGATGCGAATACTGTCAGCCAGGTGTTTGGCTTGCGCGACTTTTGGACGCAGTTTCTTTGCGAGCAGGTCAGTTGTCGAGCGTTGCGGCGGCAGTCTTACGATCTCAACGAAGAAGGTCTGTTTGACGTGGAGTACGCGGATGTTTTGGGCATTCCGTTTGACTTTACGGCCAAGCCCGTTGTAGCTCCGCCGAAGCAGCCGCGAGAGACCGTTCATGTGCGAGCTGTGCGGCCCGAACGGGATGCGTTGGAGATTTGTTTTCCTCGGGTGGCTGGGTATCGAGTGGAATTGCCGGAAGAGCGGCTCAAGGCCGAATTCAACAAGGACTCGGTGCTGGAACTGACGCCCGCTCTGATTGGTCCGTCGATTACGAGGAACCAAGGGATCATCGGCGAGGGTGTTAATCTCAATCTGGTTCACACCAACGACCTGCGGACTTCGACCCTTCTGTTTCACCTGACTCAGCGGCTGCTCTACACCAAGTTCCGCGATCCGGGCGAAGAGCCTAAGCTCTATCTTTTTGGACAGCTCAAGCGCATTGCCAGACAGTGGCTCGATGGCTATCTCGACTGCAAGGGCGACACTTATCCCGCTCAACTCATGTACCAAGAACTGGCCGACATGGCTTGCGAGCGCATCTTTGCCGCGATCACGCGCGAGGGAATCGACCGTCGCCCGGTCAAAGCGGTGCTCGATCCGTACAATCCCGTTGGCTCGACAGCCTACGTGAATTTCAACACGACCAAGGCTAGCCGCTGGCAGGCTGACCCCCGCCGTTGCCACATCAATTGGATCGTTCTCGACAGCGGCTGGGAAGAGGAGTTTTGCCGCGTTGCTGAATCCCATCCGCACGTCAAAGCCTACGTCAAGAACCACAATCTCGGCTTGGAAGTACCTTATCGTCTCGGGTCGGAAATGCGGACGTACATCCCGGACTTTATCGTGCTCGTTGATGATGGCCGTGGCGACGATGATCTTCTGAATTTGATCGTTGAGATCAAAGGAGAGCGAAGGGAAGATGCCAAGGCCAAGAAGACGACTATGGACACCTATTGGGTACCTGGTGTGAATAATCACGGAGATTACGGGCGCTGGGCTTTTGCCGAGTTCACCGATGTGTACGGGATGGACGCTGAGTTCGCGCAGTTGGTTGAGGGGTTTCGGGCAACGGGGTAGGGATTGAACATTATATTGAGTAATGTGTATATATCGGAGAGATCTAATGAACAGAGACGAAGCCCTCAAGCTGCTCCGAGAGCACAAGGCAACCCTTGTGCAGCGTTTCGGCGTCGTGGATCTCGCCTTATTCGGGTCAATCGTCCGCGATCAAGCCACGGACGACAGCGACGTGGACATTCTAGTGAAGTTCGACTCGCCGGCGACGTCAAAGCGATATTTTGGCGTTCAGTTCTATATTGAAGATCTGCTGGGGCGTCCGGTTGATCTGGTAACGGACAAAGCGCTGCGGGCGGAGATGCGTCCATATATAGAACGGGAGATGGTCAATGTCTGATATTCACCAAGGAGAGAAGACCTATGAAGACGACCATTGACATCCACGACGAATTGCTGGTTCGGGCGAAGCAGTACGCGAGAAACACCGGGCGCTCGTTGCGCGCTGTAGTGGAAGAGGGCCTGCGCCAAGTGCTTCCCGCGCCTCTTTCCAGCAGCCGCTATCGTCTGCCCGACCTGAGCGAGGGCCAGATTGGCGCGGCTGATCCATTGGCAGGGTACTCATGGCAGGAGTTGCGCGGGATGATCTACGGAGAACCGGAGTCATCAGTAGGCAGTGATTAAACCGTCTTAGGAATGTAAAACAATGCCTAGATCAAAACGCACTACCAAGACTGTTGAAACCCTGCGGCACCAGGATGCATCGCGGAAGAATATTCCCACGGCTGAGTATCAGGCGGTGATGGCCGACGACGACCGGAATCCGATTAGGGTCGCGTATGAGCGGCGCAATCGGGATCTCGATCCGCAGCTTGTTTGGCGGGGGAAGGATGAGCAGAACTGGTCGGATTTGGTGGTGCAAGCGCCGCCGCTGTTCATTCAGGAGAAGGTGCAGCCGAAGGTGTTGATTGACGATTTGCGGCAGCGGAGCAAGGAGACAGGGGACGGCGAAGCTAACTTGCAGACGGATTTGTTCGCGGATTTCAATGGGCTGCCGAGTGCGGACGCGCAGACGGAGTTTTACCAGCACGACGCCAACTGGTCGAATCGGATGATCTTAGGCGATAGCTTGCAGGTGATGGCGTCGCTGGCCGAGCGGGAGGGGCTGCGCGGCAAAGTGCAGTGCATCTACATCGACCCGCCCTACGGCATCAAGTTCAACTCCAACTTCCAGTGGTCAACGACCAGCCGCAAGCCCTACGAAGACAACAAGAAAGTCCGCGTCGCCGGCCCGTTTACCGTAGAAAGCCTGTCGCCGCACCGCCTGTTAGGCGTCGATGAAAACGACGAACTCATCGACAACGTCGCCGAAGCCAAGTTAGGGTACGGCGAAAAGCAGGACTTCGCCGAGATGATCCTCGACAATCTCAAAACCTCCGGCGTCCAACAGGCGCACAAAGACGACCGCATCTCGTTTTCCGGGATCAGACCCTGGCCCGGCTACCACGTCTGCGCCGAAGGAACCTACGTCGAAGGCACCAGCGACTCGGGCGCTGAGAAACGCGCTGGCATCTTCGTCGGCCCAGAATTCGGCACCGTCTCCCGCCCCGACCTCGTATCAGCGGTGCGCGAAGCCGCGGACGCCGACTTCGACGTGCTGGTCGCCTGCGCCTTCAACTACGACGCCCACGCCTCGGAGTTCAACAAACTCGGCCGCGTCCCCGTCCTCAAGGCCCGCATGAACGCCGATCTCCACATGGCCGACGATCTCAAAAACACCGGCAAAGGCAATCTCTTCGTCATCTTCGGCGAACCGGACATTACAGTGGTCAGTGGCTAGTGACCAGAAGTGGAGAAAAATTTGCAAACTATGAACAGGTTAAAGAGCTATCAGGACTTGGAAGTTTGGAAGAAATCAATCGAGCTGGCAAAGAAGGTCTATCAACTCTCAGCTCGGTTTCCGTCGGAGGAAAAGTTCGGCATGACCAGCCAAGTCCGCCGGGCCGCGACGTCGGTGGCGGCGAATATCGCGGAGGGAGCAGAACGTCACGGGACCGGGGAGTTTCTTCAGTTTCTGGGGATGGCGAGCGGCTCGCTGGCGGAAACCGAAACTTTCCTGATTCTGGCGCAGGAGTTGGGGATGGTAACGCCCGAGCAGACCAAACCCCTGCTTTTGGAGGCGAAAACCGTTGGACGGATGCTCAACGGACTCAAACGCTCACTGCGATCCAGAAGCTGACTCACGCGGACTTCCCATTAGCACTGACCACCGGCCACTGGTCACAGGTAACTGTTCACGGCGTCGATGTATTCCACCCCAACACCGGCGAAATCCGCAGCGACAGCGCCGACAGCATCGCCTGCTGGTTCGTCGATACCGACTACAACGAGGAAAGCTTCTTCGTCCGCCACGCCTACTTCCTCGGTGCCAACGACCCGTACAAATCGCTGCGCACGACGCTCAAAGCCGAGGTCAACCAAGAAGCCTGGGAAACCCTCCACAGCGACACCTCCCGGCCTTTCGACAAGCCGACGTCTGGCCGGATTGCGGTGAAGGTGATCAATCATTTGGGGGACGAGGTGATGAAGGTGTTTCGGGTGTGAGAGATCAGAAAACTGATGAAACCACGTGTATATATCGAAACCACGGTCATCAGCTATCTGACTGCTCGCCCGGCGCGTGACGTAGTTATTGCTGGACATCAGCAGAGTACCCGCGACTGGTGGGCTACCGCAGCGGAAAGATTCGAGCTGGTCATCTCCGAGTTGGTCCGCGAAGAGGCTGGTGCGGGCGATCCTGATGCAGTCCGCGCCCGGCTCACCCTGCTCGCTTCACTTGCACTACTCGACGCTACCACAGAAGCTCAGGAATTAGCCGAAAAACTGGTCAGTGCTAGCGCCGTGCCCGAGGCCGCAACGCGAGATGCCGCGCATATCGCTATCGCAGCAGCCAACGGTATCGAGTACCTTGTTACTTGGAACTTCCGTCACATCGCCAACGCGGTGACAAGGCCGCAGATCGAGTCTGTCTGTCGGCAGGCTGGTTTCGAGTCTCCCGTAATCTGCACCCCTGAAGAATTGATGGAGAACATAGACGATGAAAAATGACCCTATCGTAGCTGAAGTTCGTTCAATACGAGACGAACTTGCCGCTCAGTGCGGCTACGACATTAAGGAGATTTTCCGAAAACTCCGAGAACAACAGGCTAAGTCGGGCCTGAAGTACGTGCGCTACCCGGCCCGTCGGATAGCTCCAGCGGAAGACGTACGAGCGCCCAACGCGGATAGAAAAACCGGATGAAGCATCAGAGAAAGCTGGGAAAATGAAAAACATAACGCTGAGTGCCGACGAGCATCTGATCGAAGCTGCGTACCAACGCGCCGCGGAAGAGCACACTACGCTGAACGAGCAGTTTCAGCTATGGCTCAAGCACTATGTTCAGCACGAGCAGCAGGCGGGACCGTCAGAAGCGCAAGGAACACTGGCGGACTTTCTCCAAGGGCATATCGGTATCCTGCACAGTAGTGAATACATGCCCGGCGGTGCTCGTATGTCGGTAGATAGCGGCAAAAAGTTTGCGGCGGGACTGCTCAAAAAACGCCAGCAGGAGGAACGATGATCCTGACCATCCAACACACTTCGCCCATCGACGCGCTGATTGCAGTGACCAAGCGGTTGAGTACTTACGAAAATCAGCAACAGATGGATTCAGAAGAGTTCTTTGACCAGTACAGCCGGGGACAATTATCCGGCGACACAGTATTCGTCGACTGGGCTAATGACTACCGCCACTACTTGCAACTCCGTTAGAAACTAGCGGAGAGCCTGACCGAACCATGTCTTTCCCTGACCAAAGCCATATCAACCGAGTTCGCGACGCCCTCTGGCAACTTTCGGGCGGAGGTGCGTCCGTCATGATTGGGAGCGGATTTAGTAGGAATGCTCTCAAAGCTCGACCCGACACAAACGATCCTCCGACATGGCGCGATGTAGCAAAAGCGGTATACGCCAAGCTGTATCCACAAGACGGAGACGGCGATCCGAGAGAGAACCGCAACGAGCGATTTCTTGCGGCTGGCCCAAGAATATGAGGCCGCATTCGGACCCGGTGATCTCCATCGTTTCCTCAAAGAATTGATTCGGGATGACGATTTCTTGCCCGGAGACTTACACATCCGGCTATTAAGTCTCCCTTGGGACGACGTCTTCACCACGAATTGGGACACTCTTTTGGAACGGACGCGCAGACGGAGTTTTACCAGCACGAGGCGAACTGGTCGAATCGGATGATTCTCGGCGATAGCTTGCAGGTGATGGCGTCGCTGGCCGAGCGGGAGGGGCTGCGCGGCAAGGTGCAGTGCAGCAACTCTCCGGTATACCTGTCTCACCCGGACCACTGAGACATGCGCGTACGCCACAGGCGTTCACCGGAGGTGCCGTAGTGAACAAAAGAAAGGCGTTTAGATTGGTCTTGGTAGCTTTCCATAATCTATGTCTGGGCCTGCTTATCGGCACAGCATGTGGACGCTCTGACGATGAAAAGTTGTCTGGGCTCTGGGAGTTTTCAGGTGGAAATGAAGGATCTCCTAAATTGCGCCTTTGGGAGCATTGCGAGTACGATATTTTTAGATATCCGGCGGATTACTCGGAAACCATTTATATGGACCGTGGAAGATGGGCACTCGATTCTGGAAAACTGGTGCTGATAACTCGGAGACTAGGTGCTGTCTCTCGGCTTCTCAGTTTGTCAAAAGAAGACATTGATGAGGTGATCCAACAAAGGACGGGAGTTCATCGACCAAAATGGATGAAGCCCCAGGAGTATCTTGTCGCCGTTGGTTACAGAATTATGAGCGGGAAAGAACATCGGGACCTCCTTTTGCGGGAAGGTAGACTTAGGCTTCTGGAAGAACCGAGTTGGAGAGATTGGTTTGAATCTGAGACGCATCCGGAGAATTTGTTGCGTTTAACATCCCCTTCCGGAAAATTCCGCGATTTCTTCCAGTCCACATCATACGGACGTTTCACCAAATGCCGCTTTTAAGATTCGCACATATAGCTCCCGCAAAACAAATCCTGAGTTTTTGATCCCTATAAGATGTGAGAATCTGTTTTGCGGAAGCTATATTTTACTTTCGATCTGATTCCCTTACACTTTTGAAAATAGGGCTGCTGCCCATAGTTTATGGCTCTCTTTTAACCGCCTAAGATCAAAGGAGGGCCTTATGAGCAGCAGCGAACAGGTA
>JAJEEZ010000101.1:0-2884 GCA_022820705.1 Candidatus Latescibacterota bacterium
TATCGTGTTAGCTCAGACTTTGTGGTTAGTTGCAGATAGGGAGCGCAGCGAAATAATTGGCGATTGGGCTCAGACATTCTATAGCCTTGGACAAAGCTGGGAGGTAGCCCGCAACATGTTTTTCAAAGCATTTAAGAAAAAAAATGCGTCTATATTGCCGCGTATCCACAAACGAGTTGACGCGATATTGGCAAATGAACGCCAACAGGCGTTTCTGTTACGAGACTCGTTAATCAAAGAGAAAAACATTACAACGTAAGAGCAGCCGTGACGAGGATAGTTACCTTAGCATCATATATCTGGTGTGTTTATTTTTTTCAAGCTGCCTTTAGAACCGTAAGACTAATATGCACAAAGCGTTCAAATATCGGCTGAGACCCACGGCAAAACAGACCACGATGCTGGCGATTCACCTCGAAGAATGTCGGATGCTCTACAACCACTTAGTCGCGGATCGCATCCAAGCCTACAAAGACCGAGGGGAATCCCTTGGCCGCTACGACCAGATCAATCAGTTGCCCTTCCTCAAGACGGATCGTGCTACTCTAAATCAGGTGCATTCCCAAGTCTTGCAAAACGTGGCCGTGCGCGTTGACTTGGTCTTTCAGGCCTTCTATCGCCGCTGCAAGGACGGGGGCGAAAAGCCCGGATTTCCCCGTTTCAAAGGCACCGGCCGCTACAACAGCCTAACCTATCCGCAGGCGACGGCTTTTCGCCTCGACGACCAAGGATTGCGGGTTTCCAAGATCGGTTGCTTGCACGGGGTTTGGTCTCGGCCTTTGGAGGGCATGCCGAAGACCTGCACAATTCGCCGCAGTGCGACGGGCAAGTGGTTTGCTACCATCATCTGCGAGGTGAAAGCTCAACCCTTACCCGCAAGCGACGAAGCGGTGGGTATCGACGGCGGGGAGGAGCAGTTCGCCACGTTGTCGAATGGCGAGGTGGTCGCCAACCCCCGGTTCTTCCGCCAAGACGAAAAGGCGCTGGCGAAAGCACAACGCAAACTGAGCAAGGCCGCTAAGGGTTCCCCTGAGCGCCAGAAAGCCCGCAAGGTGGTTGCTCGCGTCCACGAGCGCATCCGCCACCGACGGCATGATTTTGTGCATCAGCACGCCCGGCGTATCGTCAACCGCTATGGCCTCATCGCTGTAGAAGCGTTGCATGTCAAGGCCATGGTTCATAACCGTTACCTTGTCAAAAGCATTTCGGACGCTGCTTGGTTGCAGTTCCGGCATGTCCTGTCCTACAAAGCGGAAGAAGCTGGTAGGATTCTGGTCGCCGTGAACCCGGCCTATACCTCGTAGGATTATTCGGCCTGCGGGCATCGTGTGCAAAAGGCGCTTTCGGGCGTCGGCATGTGTGCTCCTGTTGCGGTCTGGACTATGACCGAGATGCAAGCGAGGTGCATAATATTTGCAGACTGGGGCTACAGTCTGTGGCGGCGTAACTCTGCCAAGAAGCCTAATTCTTTTGGGATTGGGATTAGTCAATTGTGATTGTGTCGCCCAAGTAAGTTTCGTTTACTTCAATAATACTGGAGGCTAGTTTACGATAATTGCAATCCAGCGATTAGACTTAGCAATTGTCCAAGTATAAATTACGTTGTCGTTTGCGTAACGCTTACCGGCTTATCCTTCAAAAGACAAGGAAACCGATGAAAATACGCGATATTGATACCATTCTGATCGATTCGCCGGGCCGCAAATGGACGATTGTGCGAGTCTTTACAAACGAAGGCCTAGTGGGTTTGGGCGAGGCCACGTATTCTCAAAAGGAGCCGGTGGTCGTAGCTGCGGTCGAGCATCTCAAACAGGAACTGATCGGCGAAGACCCCGCGCGCATCGAGTACTTGTGGCACAAGCTCTATTTGCGCTCCTCGCTGAGCGGCATCTGGCGCATGGCAGGTCCCGTGTGGATGAGCGCCATGAGCGGCATTGACCAAGCGCTGTGGGACATCAAGGGCAAGGTGGCGAATCTGCCGGTGGTCGAACTGTTGGGCGGCAAGTTCCGCGACCGGGTCGAGGTCTATACGCACTTTGGCGGTGCCACGCCCGAGGATTCGGCGCACATGGCGCGGGAAAAGGTAGCAGAGGGGTACACTGCGCTCAAGGGGGGAGCGCGGTCGCGGAGTGGGGCCGACTTCGGTCAATACGCGGACGACGGCCATCCGACTGAGACGGCAGAGCACTTCGCCGCAGTGCGGGAAGCGGTGGGGCCGGATGTCAAGCTGTTGATCGATTGCCACGGCCGCTTCACCGTGGCCCAGTGCATTCGCTTGGCCCGCGCCATAGAGTCGTCCGATCTCTACGTGTTTGAAGACCCCGTGCCGCCGGAAGACCTGAACGCCTATCCAAAAGTGCGGCGGGAAATCTCCATTCCGGTCATGGGCAGCGAGCGGCTCAACACCAAGAGCCACTACCGCCAATTGTTGGATCTAGACGGCATCGACGTGGCGCAGCCCGATCTGATGTACGCTGGCGGGATTACCGAGGTGCGCAAAATTGCGGCCATTGCCGACACCTTTCACGTCCCTATCTCGCCGCACAACACCAAAGGCCCAGTCGGTATCATCGCGGCTGCGCATTTGATGGCCTCCATACCGAATGTGGCTCCCATGGAATTCGTCACCGGCATTGCGTGGCGGGACGAGATCATCACCGAGCCGTTGCGGGTGGAGGACAGTTGCATTGTGCTGCCGGACGGGCCGGGTTTTGGGATTGAGTTGGACATGGATGGGGTGGAAAAGCACCGCTGGCGAGTGGGCGATCCACACTGAAGCGGCCATGAAAAGCATTGCGATTGCGGGCGCGGCTCTGATAGCCGGCGGCCTCTGCGTCCTGTGGACGTGCTGTGTCGCCGCTGAGCCGTTTGTGCCCTTCGTCGA
>JAJEEZ010000586.1:0-11581 GCA_022820705.1 Candidatus Latescibacterota bacterium
GGTACCCCGAGTATCTGGTGGGTCTAGGTTATCTGGGTCCTGCGGGTCTGCTTTAAAATCCGTCACGATCTTCTGAGTCGGCCCTTGCAACGTCAGAGTTACGACGTACTTCTGATCGTCATTAATGTCTGTGATTTCCTCGGTCTTAGCCTCTAAATCGAGTATAGGATTCAATTCGAAAGGATCGTACATCACGTCGAGGATCGATTTAGTCGGCGCTAGGCGGTTGAAGACGACGCGCCCTTGGGTGATGTTGAACTGCTGATTGAGTACGAAGACCTGCCCTTCGTCTATTATTATGTCGCCTTGGAAGAGCGGCTTGTAGAAGGTGCCGCCGACCTCGACCGCGCCCGATGCTTCGACCTCAGCTAGCTCGCTGTCGAGGGCGAGACCGCGGATCTCGACCTCGACGGCGAGGGCCATGTTCTCTAAAAACTCGTCGCGCAGCGCCGGCGGTGGCGGTGGCACGGGCAGCGTGAGGACTACGAGGCTCGCCTCGGACTGCGGTCGGTCGAGGAGGACGCGCCCCGCCAACTTGGACGCGCTGAGCGAGCCGGCGAAAGATATATCTAAGTCGATGTCGTTTGCTCTAAACAACTGCCCAACATTCTCGTAGTAAGAGGTCATCCGCTCGGCGCGGAGTTGCAAGTCAAAGCTAGGGTCGTCGAGCGGCGATAGGTCGAGCTGCCCGGTGAGCGACGCGCTGCGAAACCCCCGCTTAGGTTCGTTCTCGACGGAGAAACCCACCAGCTCGACCTGACGGCCATTGAATTGCAACTGTCCGTCGGGCAGCGCGTAGGTCGGCTCTAAGTCAAGGAGGGCAAATTCGAGACCCTCGACCCCTATTTGACCTTGCAATGAGAGCGTTGAGTCCAACCCTTCGGCCCGGAGATCGGCGCTGATCCGGCCGTCGAGATAATCCAGTTCGGCTATTAGATTGGTGCCAAGGAAGAGGAGTCCGATGCCGTCGGAATGCGCCTCCAGCCAGCCCTCGTCTAGGGAGAGGGCACCAGCCTGTAAATTCCAGGGCACTCGACCGGTTACGGTGAGGCTGTCGTCGAGCGAGGTCGTCCAGTTCAAATGCCAATCGCCGCCGTGTCGGTCGCCGACGAGCCGACCACGCAGCTTGCCCAAGTCCGCGGATTCCACGGCTAGATCGGCGGCGACTTGAGGAGCGGATGCCGTGCCGCTGACCTCGGCGTCGAGCTGGACCAGCCCCTTGGGGCCGCCGAAGAAAGCCAAGTCCGCGTCTTTGAGGGCCAGCTCAATCTTCAAGGGCTTGGTGTCCACTAGTTGGCCCGCCAGCCGCAGAGTGCCCGCCGGCTGCAGGGCGAGGCGGTCGCGGTCGTAGCGCCGCAAGCCAATCGCCACTGAATCCAGGACCGCGCGGCCCTCGCCGAACGCGAAATGCCCTCCAGACAGAAGATCCAGCCGCAGGGAGTCGGCTGAAGCTTGGCTCTCGATGGCCAAGCCCTGCACGTCGATATGCCCGGACAAGTCGCGCCAGCCCGGCATGGAATCCCCTAGGGCCGCTTCTAAGTGCCCGTTGAGGTTGAGTCGCCCGTACAGCGGGCGTCCCAAAGCATAGCTGAGCACTGGGCCCAAGTCGGCTGCCTTTGCCTCGATTGCGAGTTGCGCGGGGGCTGCTCCCGGCCCGAAGAGCGGCGCGGCTGGGCAGGTGAGCGCGAGGCGCAGGCCGGCATCGGCGGTAAACTCGGTCGTGAGCGTATCCGCCAATGAGAGACGCAGCCGAGCATTGCCGAGGGCGAGAGTGTCGAGGCGCATCTCTGTAAGAGTCACCACGCCCTGTGCCTCTGGCCTCGCTAGGGTGCCGCCAATTCGCAGATGCCCGCCGCCCGTTGCGCTGAGGTCGGACGCGAGGTTCGACAGCTCAAGGGCGGATAACTCCGCGGCAACGGCGAGCGAATCCCGCCCGACCCAACCCGAAAGATCCACTAGGCCGACTGACGTTTGTAGGTGTAGCGCAGTGAGATCCATGCGCCCGTCTCCATAGTCAGCTTGGAGGGGACCGTGGTTTTGCAATTCCCATTTCCCCTGCCGCAGCAAGAGCGAGTCTAGGGCGAGATTTGCTTGGACTGCGTCTAGGTCCTCCAACGGTCCCTCCCAGCGCAAAGTACCGCCGAGTGTGGTCGCTGCGTCATCTGCCCCTCGCAACAAGGTATCGGCAAAATCCGCCTGAGCTGTTAAGTGCCCGTCCACGTCCAGTTCCGCCAGCACGCTCACGCCCGGTCCGCCGCCAGATACTTTCGCTGCGCCTTGGTCCCAGTCCACATCCAGCGCGAGCTCGCCAGTCTGCCATCCTGCGTATTCTAGCGGAGTGGTGGCAACGCGTCCGTCCAGCCGTAGCGCGTTGAGCGACAGCCCGCCCTCCCCGTGCAAATCCGCGTCGAGCCGCCCGCTCAACCCGGGCATGACCCGCGTCAGCGCTAGACTGTTCACATCCGCCACCAGCGTATCGATCCGGCTATGCTCTAGATCGATATCTGCCCGCGCTACTAGGAGATCGCGCTCTAAGCGCAGATCGGCCGCGAGATAGCGGTTGGCGGACAGGTGTAGATCTGCGGCGAGCGGACCGAATTCTTCGCCCAATTCGCCGGGGAGATGGTTGGCCGTTAGCTGCAACGCCAGCGTATCGGGCTTGGCCTGCCCGGCGATGGCTATGGGCGCTGCGCCGCGCAAAAAGGACGCCGCCTGCAACGCGCCCTTTAGTGCGAGATCGTAGTCTCCCTCTAAGTTGGAAGAGCCGGTGGCTACCAACTCCAGCGGGGACGATTGCAGGTCGAGACGAGTCGCCCCATCGGGCCGATGCCAACCCGTTATCTCGGCGTCGAACCGCTGATCGGAAATTAGGTCCACATCGCGGAGGAGGGCGGCAAAGTCCGCTGCATAGCGCCGGTGTTGCAATTGCACGCCAGCCGCTAAATCGAATTCCGCCCGTCCCCCAAAGGGAGCCGCTAGCGCGAGGTCAAATCCCTTGCCCCGCAGTTGGGCCTGCAAGCTGTCGCGGGTGAAGAAATAAGTCACCTCGCCCGTCAGGGTGCCGTCGAACAAAGAGACGAGCAGAGAATCCACCACTAGGCGCGTGCTGTTGGCGCGCATGTCCCCTCGCAGATCCACTGCGGAGATCGTCGGTGTGCTTCCCTGGCCTCTGAGCGTTCCGCGCAGTTGCAGGGGCGTCAATGCCCCATCTATCTCCGCTGCTAGGGAACCCCGCGCGGAATCGGTCGCTACCGTCGCCTTGGCATCTACCTGCAAAGGCCGCGGCAACTTCAGCCCCAAGGCAAACGAGGCGTGTAGGTCGGTTCTTATGCTATCGCTAGCACCGACGACCCGGACCTCTCCGCGGTTGATGCGGTGCGGACTGAGCGCGAGATCTAGCGTTAACGAGCGCAGCGGCACGCCCTGTAAGTCGGACAAGGCCAGCTCTAAGTGCGCCGAGGTGTCTGCTGCTGCGCGATACGCGCCGTGCCAGTCCCGCGCCACGATCCGCGTTTCGCCCAACTGCCAATCGAGCGCACCGGCTTTGGCGTTGAGGTTGGGGAGAAAGGCAAGGGGTATCTCGATGTCCGTGGCTGCGGTAGTTGAATCGGCCCCGGTGCCTGGCTCAATCCGCACCTTGGGTCCCTGTATGTCGACTTCCCAAGACCACGGCCACGCGGCGAGGTACTCGGCATTGACGGTCACCCCTAGCGCGGGGTTTTTGCAGTACACGTCGGAAAAGGAAAACGCGTAGAGCAAGCCCCCCCTACGACTGCCGATGGAGATCTGCCATCCCCCAACTCCTCGCTCTAGCAGGTGTGCAAGTGCGGCGGGCCCTATAGGCGTGACCGCAATGAGGAAGAGGACGGCACCCAAAACGGCCGCCGCCCCGAGCAGCTTTCTCTTCATTCGGATTCGAGGCGAGTCAGGGCCTTAGACACGTGGAAGAGCGAGTCGGGCAATGGCGCGTACGCCATGGCCTTGATCGTGCGGTCTAAGCGGAATACTTGGCTGAGCTTCTCTTTCTCGGGGAGCTTGACTGCGGCCGTCAAGGTGGAGCGCAGCGCGAAACCTTTGAGTTCCTCGGCGTTCTCTAGCTCCTCGCTCAGGGCTTCGTGATCTTCTAGCCCTTCTAGCCCTCCGCCGATTAGCGATGGATAGGACGTGCTAGCGTTCTGTAAGGCCATAAACGCGGCGATCTCCTGAAAGCCGGGGAAATCCTTGGCAATGCAGGCATCGTACGTGTAGCGGTTTTCGCGGCGGAGCTCTTGGGTTTTGGGGTCGAGGTAGCGGGCGCGCATCTGCGCGACGACCCGCCGACAGGGAATGCCAGCGATACGCGCCGTGTCCCCCGGTACCTTGACCGCAAGGGCTCTCTGCGGCCCGCCGGGAGCGGCTTCCGGCTTGGCAACGGCCTTGCGCGCCGGAGGGGCTTTCTGCTGGACGAAGGTCTGAGCCGTCAGGTCGATTTCGTACACTTGCGCTTGGTCCAGCCGCAAAATGGTGCTGGTATTGAGAGACTGGCCCTGTCGCCGGAGAGCCTTCGCCATTTTTGCGTCGGCCTCAATCCGCTGCTCGACCCGCTGGCTTTTGCCCTTGATGTAGATTTTGTTGGTCGTTTTGCGCGCTCCAGTTTTGTCTTTGCCAAAGCCTCGATTGACGACCTCTTCCTCGAAATACACATCGGCACCGGCGACCGCCGCGCTGACGAGCAATGCACATACCAGTAAAATCATGCTCGCACTCTCCTGTGGTAGGTAGGATGGAAGACGTGTGCCATATATAACACCATAGGGGAGGGAAAAGAGCCCCATAAACGACAATAGAAGCATAATATAGCTAAACGCAGTTGCTAGCCCATAAACAAAAAAAGGCCCCTGCCCGCAAGAGCGAGGGGCCTCGGAGCTTCTTTCCGCGTCTGCTGTTATTCGTCTGAGCCGCGCATAAGCAAAAAACCCACTAGCTGTAGCACGGCGGTCGCGGCGGCTGCCACGTAGGTCATGGCTGCTGCGTTGAGCACCCGCCGAGCCGAGCGCACCTCGTCGTTGGCTAGGTAGCCCTGCGAGAGGATGGCCATGGCCCGCGAGCTGGCGTTGAACTCTACCGGCAGGGTGACGAGTTGGAACAGCACTGCGCCGGCGAAGAACATGATGCCGATATTCATCAGGCCGGTGGCCCCGAAGAACATCCCCGCCAGAATCAGGGGAAAGCCCAGAGACGAGCCCAAGTTGGCGATGGGCAGGATCGAGTGCCGCAGGTTGAGCGGCATGTAGCCGTGGGCGTGTTGGATTGCGTGGCCGACCTCGTGCGCCGCCACGGCCAAGCCGGCTAGATGGTGCCCGTGGAAGTTGTCCGAAGAGAGGCGCACGGCTTTGGCGCGGGGATCGTAGTGATCGGAGAGCATCCCGCTCGTCTCCTCGACCGACACATCGTAGATGCGTTGCTGGTGCAGGATGCGCCGTGCGGTCTCAGCGCCCGAAAGCTGTGCGGCCGAAGCCACTTGGCTGTACTTCTTGAAGGCGCTGCGGACCCGCATCTGGGCCCAAGCGACCAAGATCATCGGCACAATGAAAAACGGATTAAAAAGAAACGAAAACATCTCCTCATCTCCTCAATATGCAAAGGACTCTATTAGGACGCTAAATGGACGCTCTAGGTTTCTAGCAGAATAACGAAAGCACCTGAAAATCGCAAGATCGGGGAATTAGATCTTCTCTTCAGCTTCAGCAGGAAGAGCAAGAGCCGGGGGCACAGCGACACCAGCCGAAACGATCATTTTTAGGGCCTCTTCAACGCGGAGATCGGTGGGACGCAATTGTTCGGGCGGCACGATGAGCATGAAGCCGGTGGTGGGATTGGGGGCGGTGGGCACGAAGATGCTGTGTGCCGGCACTGCCTCGTCTTCGCGGGGGACGTTGCCGGCCAAAAAGCCCAAAGTCCACATCCCAATGCGTGGATATTCGACGAGTACGACTTTCTCGAAACCGGCCTTGCCCGGAGAAGTCAGCGACTCCACGAGCTGCTGGATGGGTGCGTAGATCGTGCGCACTAAAGGCAGGCCCTCTAGCGCTTCGCGTGCGAATTGCCACAGGCTGCGGCCAACCACGTTGGTGGCGAGTGCGCCGACGACCCACAGAATGATAAAGGTCAGTATAAAGCCCAAGCCGGGGATGTGGAACTCGTCGTAGCCGAACGGCTTAGCTACTTGGCCGATCAACGGCGCGGAGAAGCCGTCGGCCCAGTTGAACAGCGTCTTGAGAACCCAGCCAGTAAGCCACAGGGGCGCGATGATCGTCAGGCCGGCCATTATCGTGCGCCGCAGCCGCTGGAGTCGGGTGGGGCTTCGGCGCGGAGGTGTATCACTCATAGCATAAATACCTTATAAATTGACATTTTTTGAATATCCAACTGAGTCAAATTACTGTCAATACAAAGGATGCGCCCACGCGCAAGGCTTACGTTTTTTGCGCGGTGGCCTATTTTATCCTTTATGACGGCAATTCTACTCAGCGGCGGCATGGACTCGACCACCTTGCTCTGGTGGCTAAAAGTGCGGCAACAAGGTCCCATCCACGCCATTAGCATTGACTACGGCCAGCGCCACCGCGTCGAGCTGGAATGCGCCGCCCGCCTCGCCCACCTCGCAGAGGTCGCGGCCCACGAGACGCTGGCGTTGGACTTGGCGGCCTTGGGGGGCAACCCGCTGACCGATCCCACGCTGGATGTGCCCACCGCTGAATCTAAACGCCAACGCGACACCGTGGTTCCCTTCCGCAACATGCTCTTTGCGACGCTAGCGGCGGCGTATTGCGCAACCAAGGGCATTACCGATCTGTATATGGCCCCGGTCAAAGACGACTACGCGGCCTACCGAGACTGCCGTCGTCCCTTTTACGAAAGCCTCGCACAGAGCCTGCGCCTAGGGGCGGCCCATGACGCGCCTTGGGCGATCCACGTCCCTTTTGTCAAGCTATGGAAACGGGACATCGTTGCCATCGGGCTCAATCTCGGCGTTCCCTACGAAGAGACCCACACCTGCTACGAGGGCTTGCGGCCGGCCTGCGGCGTGTGCGACGCCTGCTGCGAGCGGCTCGCGGCTTTTGCGGAGAACCGAGCCTGTGACCCGCTGGCGTATGCCGCGGCTTCGACGGCTCGGCTGAGCTCGCCGAACGCCAAAGCTCAGCCAACGGGTGAGCAGACGCCGTGACCGCCCAGATGCCAGCCGAAGAGCGCGCCGAGCGCCTGCCGGTGTGGAACGATTCCGGGCGCGTCCTGCAGATCAACGAGATTTTCTACTCGATTGAGGGCGAGGGCCTGCGCGTCGGTGAGCCTACCACTTTTGTGCGCTTGGCGCGCTGCAATCTGCGCTGCCCGTTCTGCGACACGGAGTTCGACCGCTTCACGCCAATGGACGTTGAGGATATTGCCGCTGAGGTGGCGCGTCACCCGGCCGAATGGGTGTGCTTGACCGGCGGCGAGCCTTTGGGCCAAAATCTCGCGGCGCTGGCTGGTCGGCTCAAAGAAGCGGGCTACAAGCTCCACATCGAGACCAACGGCACGATCGCGCCCGATCCGGTACTATTCGAGCTGATTGACCATTGGACCGTGTCGCCGAAGTGCCACCCGGTCGTCGTTGGTTTTGCGCGCATTACCGAGCTCAAATACGTCGTTGGCCGGGCTTTTCGCGAGGAGCGCGTCGAGGAGCACCTTGCCGACTACGTCTATTTGCAGCCCGAATCCTCTGAGCCGCGCTACGTGCAGAAGGCCCTTGAGATACTCAAGCGCCATCCGCGCTGGCGCCTCTCCACTCGCATCCACAAGACGCTCGGCTTGCCTTGAGCAACCATATCAAAGGAGATATCATGCCCGACGTAGCTGAAATTTACAAGTTCGACGAGCTTACTTGGCCCGAAGTCAACCAAGCCGTGGCGATGGGCAAAATTCCCATCATACCCACCGGCTCGGTTGAACAACACGGCCACCACCTGCCGCTCAAGGTGGATCACCTGTGCGCCAACGCAGTGGCGACGGAAGCCGCGCGGCTAAAGCCCGAGCTCGCTCTCGTCCTGCCGCCGGTGAGCTACGGCTATGTCCACCACGTGATGGACTTTCCGGGTTCGCTCAACATTCACTACGAGCACTTTATCCAATACGTGCTCGACATCACCAAGAGCTTGGCCTATCACGGCTTCAAGAAGATGATCCTCGTCAATGGCCACGGGTCCAACCACAACCTCGTGGATATGGTTGCCCGGCGCACCATAGTCGAGACCGACGCGAGTTGCACGTTTTGCTCGTGGTGGCATTTGCTGCGGGTCCATCCCGACTTCGACAAAGAGTGGCGCGAGAGCGTGTTCCCGGGCGGCTGCTCGCACGCGTGTGAGCTGGAGACTTCGATGCTGCTGTATCTCGCGCCGGAGAGCGTGCGCAAGGACAAGATCAAGAGCGAGATCGCCAAGACGAACAAGCTCGGCTCCAAGTTCTTGTACACCGATTTATTTTCACACGGGCCGATGGGGTTGATCGAGTGGACGAGTCAGTATTCGGATACTGGGGTGATGGGCGAGGCGGAGAAGGCGACGGCTGAGAAGGGCAAAATCGTCTTTGAGGAGGCGAGCCGGAACTTGGCCGAATTTGTCGAGGAATACCACGCGATGAAGATTGAGTCGCGCACTCGCCATCAAGACCAAGAGCCGACTTTTCCGCTGTCGTTTCCGACGGATTAGGGTGGCGTATTAATTTAATCTGTCAGGCGTCCATTACGTAGCACCTACATGGAGGCACAACGAGATGAAGAGAACATTGACCATTGACTACGGAGATGAGGTTCTACTGGCCTTGGGATGTTCACCCGAGCAATTCAGTGAAGAGGCCAAGCTCCTCGTCGCCATCAAGCTCTACGAGTTGGGACGGCTATCCTCGGGGGCGGCAGCCAAGTTGGCTGATATACCTAAGCCCTTGTTCCTAATGAAGCTAGCCGACTACGGCGTCGATTCCTTCCAACTGACCGAGGAAGACCTTCAACAGGACTTGGCTAGTGCCCGACGTAATCTGTAATACTTCTCCGCTCCAGTACCTACACCAAGCTGGCGTGTTGGAACTTCTACCGGCACTCGCCGGACAGGTGTACGTCCCTGAAGCAGTGGTTGCAGAGTTGAGGGAGGGGCAGCGTCGAAATGTACTTCTACCTACGCTGGAGGAGCTTTCGTGGCTAACCGTGCAGCCGGTGCGAGACCGGACACTGCTACCGCTAGTCACGCATCTTGGGAATGGAGAGAAGGAAGTGCTCGCTTTGGGACTGGAAACAGAGGATGCCCTGCTGATCCTCGATGATCGAGACGCACGGCGGTATGCTCAGGCGTTGGAATTGGAGATAACCGGCACCCTCGGCCTCTTGTTGCGGGCCAAGGAGCGCGGTATTCTCGACGCGGTCCGACCCGTTTTGGATCGTCTCCAAGTACTGGGATTTCGGCTAAACACTAGGACGCGCCAGATGGTGCTGAAGCGTGCTAGCGAGACGACGTGATTCCATCGTCGTCGAGGGGGCAGAGCATCATCTTCCGATAAAACAAAGAGCCGACGTTTTCGCTGTCGTTTCCGACGAATTAGAGAACGGATTTGCTTAACTCTCTCCCGAAAAGGTCCTTTATAATTTCTAAAATAGTGGAAGGAGCACCATGAGTATCCCCAACATCTTCAAATACGCGCCCTCCGAACTCTCGCAGGACGCCGTCATCTGCTGGCTAGTTGCCTGTGCTGCCGAAGCCACTGGAGACCTCCAGGAGTGTGGGCGGGCCTTCGTTCGCGCTCTTTTTCGAGCCGGAATGTCGGATGGAATCGAGGGTGTTCCGGTGCTAGGAGCTAATGGTAAGCCGACGGCTCCCTACGATGGGCGGTGCGATGTGAGCGACGTAAGCAGCCCCATCCCTCAGTATTGCCGAATCGATGTGTATTTCCAAGCCAAAGTGGATGGGAAGAAGGTCTCTTTTATCATCGAAGACAAAACATACACGAAGTATCATAGCTGCCAATTGGCGCGGTATATAAAGGACGTCAGTGCGGATGGCGAGGAGAAAAATCTAATCAAGCCCGTCTATTTCAAGACTGGATATGTGTTCAATGATGAGAAAGAGGTCGTCGAATGTGCCAAGTATTCCGTGTTTAAGGCGGAAGACATGGCGAGTTTCCTCGGCAGTCAGGACGTAACTCAGGAAAACGAGATTCTGCGTCAGTACGCGGAGTATCTGGCCTGCCAGATGAAAACGAGAGACGATGCCCAAGCGAATTGGGACCTCAATCAGGACCATGTGCAGTGGGAGTTCATGCTGAAGCTCCGTGATAGGCTGGAAAATGCGGCTGGCGAATGGCGGCCCTTTATCCCCGACAAATTGTCCGGTCTTCCGCCGAATCCGAATTGGCTTTGGCGAAGGGTGGGTAGAGGCGGGAGTCGCGGCAGGCCGTGGACGCAGTACTGGTTCGCACGGCATCTGTTTTGGCGACTCGATTCGGGGAGGATGTTTTGTGTGGAGAATCCGCTGCGTCTGATGATTGACTTTAAAAACGCGGGGATCAACGGCGCGGGGATCAACGAGGCGGAGATCAATGAGATGGTAGGTAGATACCAAGAAGGCTTCAGAGAAGTCCGCGAACAAGAAGGACTAGAAGGAACGGTTCCAGGAAGAGGAGGGGTTCCCCGAACTTGGGGCAATCAACGCACCGTTGGATCCATCAAGACTACCAATTTTCAGGGTATGACGGTGTGCGAATTTCTGGACAAGGTAACGCGGGTGCATATCAGGTTCCTTGAGTCGGTCTCGGCAAGCAGACACTCATAGGCGACACTCGGCAGTTCTGTCGTTTCCGACGGACTGAACACCTCAAGGCAGCGGTCGCAGCCGCCCCGCGTCCTCCTCGTAGCCCGCGCCGCATTCCGCACAGATCAGGTTACCGCTCAGCGTGACGCCGCAGCGGCAGGCCCAGCCCGTCTGCCGCCCGGGCACGCCGGTTATCAGCGCATAGGCTGGCACATCGCGAGTTACGACTGCTCCGGCACCAATGAGAGCATACTCGCCGATTTCGACGCCGCAGACGATGGTCGAGTTGGCCCCTAGCGAAGCCCCCTTGCGCACCCGCGTCTCTTGGAACTCGTGCCGGCGGTCGATAAAAGAGCGGGGGTTGACGACGTTGGTGAATACCATTGACGGGCCGCAGAAGACCTCGTCTTCGAGGGTAACTCCCTTGTAGATCGAGACGTTGTTCTGTATTTTGCACCCGTCGCCGATCACCACGCCGCGATCGATATAGACGTTTTGGCCGAGATTGCAGTTTTGGCCGATCTGGGCGTCAGGCATCAGGTGGCAGAAATGCCATATATGGGTTCCCGCGCCAATGGCGACCGGCTCATCGACGCAAGTGCTGGGATGGATGAAGTAGTCTTTTGCCATGCTGACCGAATATAAATTGTCCCTATCTATTTACCAATGCACCGACCGAAGGGTCGGCGCAGAAACCCTTTGCATACGGAGGAAATTGTGAAACTAGCCACGTACTCTGCCGCTGGCGAACAGCGCGTGGGCGCAGT
>JAJEEZ010000251.1:0-10328 GCA_022820705.1 Candidatus Latescibacterota bacterium
CTACGTGGTAAGGAGTTAGTCATTGAACTTGTAAGACCGTCTAGCTTGAAGTTGGACGATCTTTTAGCCCAAGTGACTGAGGACAACTTACACGGTGAAATAGATACTGGATCTGCGACGGGCGGTGAAGTATGGTGAGATCGACCGAGTACGTCCCACAGCGTGGTGATGCGGTGTGGATTAACTTCAATCCGCGACTAGGACATGAGCAAGCAGGACATCGACCCGCCGTTGTGGTTTCACCAGGGGCTTATAATAGCAAGACCCGCTTGGCAATTCTCTGCCCAATTACCAGTCAAGTGAAGGGGTATCCCTTTGAGGTCGCCATCCCCACGGGGCTAGACGTGACGGGTGTTATTCTATCAGATCAGGTCAAGAGCATGGACTGGCGGGCGAGAAATGCAGCGTTGATATGTCCTTTGCCCACAGAGATAGTGGATGCAGTTTTACAGAGACTCGGAACGCTCTTGGCAAGGGAGTAATTGCAGGCTTGAACAAGACCATTAAAGGGCTACTCGAACAGGCATTGGAAGGGCGGCGTTCGCGGCGCGAAGAATTTGCCCATCTCTTTGGCTGTTGGTCGGCAGCAGATCTGGCCGAGTTTGAAGAGGCGACAAAAGACCTGCGCCAGATTGATCCCGACGATTGGAAATCTCGCCGGAAGTCAAGAAACAGCCACGTCAGGCCGGCCGGTCGTGGATCGGCCCCGGGTGGTCGCGAAGCGAGCCGCCCTGACGACCGGTGAGCGCGGCTTGGATTTCGCCGAGAATGGACAGGGCGATTTCCTCGGCTGTTTCAGCGCCGATGTCGAGGCCGACGGGGCTGAAGAGGCGTGCGGTCTGCTCATCGCTTGGCGCGACATCTTCTTTTTGCAAATCGGCAAGCAGGCGCTGGGTGCGCTGGTGCGGGCCGAGGACGCCCAAATAGGCGAGGGGAGCGCCGAGCAAGTCCCGCAACAGGGCTTGATCCTGTAGATAGTTGTGGCTCATGATGACGGCGCACGAGCGGTTGTCGAACTGAAGCTCCTCGGGCAGATGACCGGGCTGGGCGAGGAGAACTTGCCTAGCCCCAGGGAAGCGCTCGGCGCGGGCATAGGAAGGCCGATGATCGGCCACGGTGACGCGCCAGCCGAGTTCGCCAGCTAACTGAGCGAGGGGCACGGCATCGTACCCAGCGCCGAAGAGATAGAGGGCGATGGGTGGCAGCAGGGGTTCTATGAGCAGGGCGGCCTTGCCGTGCGTCAACTCGTAGTGGCGCGTGTAGCCGGGGGCGATGGGAAGTTGAGTGTCGTCGAGAGTAGCGAGGATTTCGCTAGCGGCGTTGAGCGCAATTTCGCGCAGTTCCAAGTCGGCGATGTCGTCTCGGGCATTCGCGGCCCCAATGCGGCCCCCATGCGGAGGCCGGACTGCACTGAGGCCGGACTGCTCCCGCTCGTCGAGGATCAGATGTTGACCCGGAGCAGCATTCGTTGCGCCCTCAGTAGCAAAAACCGTGACGAGAACGCCGTGCCGATCTTCCAAAGCGCAGCCGTGCAAGAAGGTTGGATAATGAAACGGCGCGTCTTGGGGCAGGCGCTCTAAGAGCACGTCCACCGTGCCGCTACAACCCAAGCCCGTACCCCAGAGAATATCGTCTTCAGAGGTGGCGTCGTAGTGGAGGAGACGGGGTTGGCCGTCGGCGAAGACAGCTTGCGCGTTTTCGCGCACATCTCCTTCGAGACAGCCGCCGCTGATGGTGCCCAAGCTCTGAAGGTCTGCTTCGATGAGCATGC
Organism: Candidatus Latescibacterota bacterium; assembly: GCA_022820705.1. Lineage (GTDB taxonomy): Bacteria > Latescibacterota > UBA2968 > UBA8231 > UBA8231. The sequence goes on from JAJEEZ010000251.1 coordinate 1,772, forward strand.
GAGTGCCCGGGCCGCGATAGACCGAGCCAGAGGTCTGGACCACAGTGGCCAAGACATAGGGCTTCTCCGCCTCGTCGAGCACTCGGGCGCGGCAGAGGATCGTCTGCAAGTCTTTCACGGCTGAACTCCAAAGCGCCGGTACCAATCGTCCCTCGTCGGCGCATCGACCTGGGCCTTCGTCGGCGCAGATGGCTCAGAACGTCGGCGCAAGTATTGCGCAGCCGTCGCACCGCGCAGCGTCATCAGGTATCCGACGAGAGCCTTGAGGCTGTCGATATTGTGGGCCGGGGCGAAGAGGTCAATGTACGGCAAGGCAGCCTGCATCCCGCGCGTGGCAGGCCGGTAGTCCGGGCTGCCCAACAGGGGGTTGAGCCAGATTAGGCAGCGGCTGCGGCGCTGCAACGCGCGCATGCTTTCTTCAAGGATCTCAATATCGCCGGTGTCCCAGCCGTCGCTGACGATCAGCAGCGCGGTCTGGTGATCGACGAGATCGGCGTGTTCGCTGAGAAAAGTCTCCAGCGCGGCCCCAATGCGCGTGCCACCCGACCAGTCCGGCACCTGCGCGGCAATCGCGTCCAACCCCGCGCTTAGGTCGTTGCCCCTCAGCAGGGGCGCGACGTGGTGTAGCGAGGTTGCAAACACAAACGTCTCGATGCGGCGATAGGCGTTTTGGAAGGCGTACATGAACTGGATCAAGAAGCGGCTGTACAGATCCATGGACTTACTGACATCGCACAACAAGACCAGCTTGGGCTTCTGGCGGGTACGGCGACAATAGGATAAATCCAACAGCTCACCACCTCGGCGCAGGCTGGCGCGGAGGGTGCGCCGCAAGTCGAGGCGACCCGGCGGGCGCGCGGGCCGATAGCGGCGGCTGAAGCGCGTAGCGAGCGCGCGGGCGATGGCTTGCAGCAACCGTCCGATCTCCTCCAACTCTTCGGCGTTAAAGTCCTTAAAGTCGCGCTTTGTATGGACCTCAATGGGGCTGTATCCGGCGGCCTCGCGCTCCTCTTCGGTCGGCTCGCCCTGTTTGAGCCAATCGCGGATGCTCGTCAAACCATTCTTGCCGGGTCGATTGGCACTAGCCTTCTCGGAAGCAGAGGACTCCGGCTGGGGCTGACCCAATTCGCCAGCACGATCCCATACGGACCAATAGACATCAAACAGCGCATCGAAGAGCTTCTGCTCGGCGGGCGTCTTGGCCAAAATCGTCCGCAGGCTTAGCCGAAAGTCCTCCGGGTCCGACAGGTCAATGGCCGCCAGGGCGCGGAGCGCGTCTTGCTCCTCGCCCAAGGCCGGGCCAAGACCTTGGGCGCGCAACAAGCGGCAGAAGCCGACCACATTCGCGCTCAATGCGCCATGCAATGCAATGTCGTCGATCTTGCGATTCATCGTTCCGGAGCCAGCTTGGCGCGGACCCCCAATCCTTCCAAGAACTCAGCCAGCGATTGCTTCACCTGCGCTACGTCGCGTTGGTCCTTGAACACAATGCCCAAAGTATCCGCCACGACTTCGAGGTCGAGATGGTGCTGGTGCAAGGCGACGAGGGCCTTGGCCCAGTCGAGGGTTTCGGCGACGCCGGGGACCTTTTCGAGGCGCTGCATGCGAATCTTTTCCATGAAGCGACAGATCTGCTCGGCGAGTTGGACATCGATCTCATTCACCTTCCGGCGCACGATCTCCACTTCCTTATCAAATTCCGGATAGTCGATCCACAAATAGAAGCAGCGGCGGCGCACGGCGTCGGACAGCTCGCGGGTGCGATTGCTGGTCAGGATCACGTGCGGCCGTGCCGCCGCACTAATGGTGCCGATTTCGGGGATGGTAATCTGCCAGTCGGACAGAACTTCGAGCAGGAAGCTCTCGAACTCCTCGTCGGCCCGGTCGAGTTCGTCGATCAGCAGCACCGGCGGGACGGGTTGAGTGATGGCCTGGAGCAAGGGGCGCTTGAGCAGGAAGTCCTCGGAGAACAGGTCGGCCTCGCGCTCGGCTAAGGGGCGTTGGCTCTTCTCGTCGAGCTTGATGTGCAAGAGCTGGCGCTGGTAGTTCCACTCGTACAGCGCGGCGTGGGCGTCTAGCCCCTCATAGCACTGCAAGCGGATCAGCTCGGTGTCGAGGGCGCGGGCTACGACCTTGGCGACCTCGGTTTTGCCGACGCCAGCCGGCCCCTCGATGAGCAAGGGACGCTCTAGGGTCTGAGCGAGGTACACGGACATGACAACTTGGCGATCGGCGACATACCCGTGCTCGGCGAGCATCTCCTGGATCGCGGCAGTAGCACTCATTAACTCTCTCTCGTTGCGCGGTGCAATGCTTTATAGCAAGCCGGAATGATTTGAACGATTCTTGTGAATCCTATTCTGCGTCTATCTGCGTCCATCTGCGGATTTTCTTGTCAATAGATGTGGCACGATCAAAGTCGCAGGCGGGTCAAGTCCCTTAATATCACGCGCCGACTTCCGTACAGCAAGAACGCGCTGACTGCGCCGGACATTGCCCACCGCTAGGGATTCTCTATATTCTCAAGTCTCTTTAACTCCGTCTGTGGATGCCTTTGTATGGCCCTTGAAACACCCGCCAAAACCGAGTTAGTGCGCGACCTTTTGGGCCGCCCCTTGGCCTCTTTGCGCGTGTCGGTAATCGACCGCTGCGATCTGCGCTGCCAGTACTGCATGCCCGAAGAGCACTACACTTGGCTGCCGAGTAAAGACATCCTCAACGCCTCCGAACTCGAGCGCGTGGTCGATGCCTTTTGCCAAGTTGGCGTCCGCAGCGTGCGCCTGACCGGCGGCGAGCCGCTATTGCGCGCCGACCTGCTCGAACTCGTCGCCCGACTCACACGACTACCACTGGTCGAGGACCTAGCGCTGACGACCAATGCGACGCAATTGGCGCGCCGGGCTGACTCCCTGCGGGAAGCCGGACTGCGCCGGATCACGGTCAGCTTGGACTCGCTGCAGCCAGCGCGCTTTGAGGCGCTGACGCGGAGAGCCGCGCACTCCAAAGTCTTAGAGGGAATCCGCGCCGCCGCCGCGACTGGCTTTGACGCAATCAAGATCAATTCGGTCGTAATGCGCGGCTTCAACGACGACGAGCTAGTGGATCTGCTCGAATTCGGACGGGAGATAGGCGCAGAGGTTCGCTTCATCGAATACATGGATGTCGGCGGGGCCACCCACTGGTCGCTCGGAGAAGTGGTGTCGCAGCAAGAGATGCTAGCCAAGCTGGAGGCGCACTATGGTCCCATCGAGCGCGAGGCGGGTCGAGGCTCTGCGCCCGCAGAGCGCTTCCGCCTGCGCGACGGCACGCGCTTTGGCATCGTCGCGTCGGTCACCGAGCCGTTTTGCGGGGCCTGCGACCGCAGCCGCCTGACCGCCGACGGCCTGTGGTACACGTGTCTATACGCGCAGCAGGGCACCGACCTAAAACCCTTGCTGCGCAACGGAGCAGACCGCGAGCGACTAGTGCGACGCATTAGCGCCGGGTGGGCGGGACGAACGGACCGCAGCGCCGAAGAGCGGCGCGACGATCCACACCGAGGCGTGCTCTATCAAGTCGCAGAGTTGCAAGCCGATCCGCACCGCGAGATGCACACCCGCGGCGGTTGAGCCGCACCTTCCCACTACATGGATTACTTTCGCGCCAAACGCTATTTGGACGCCTTGCCCGACTGGGAGGTCGGCCGTCCAGCACTCGGGCCAATCGAGGAGTACCTACCGAGAATGCGCGCTCTGCTGACCCGCCTCGGCGATCCGCACACGCGCTTCCGTTCAATCATTGTCGGCGGCACCAACGGCAAGGGAACGGTCGCCAGCTTACTCGCCGCCATCCTAAAGGCGCACGGACACAAGGTCGGGCTGTACACTTCGCCGCACCTGCACACCCAGCGCGAGCGGATCCGCATTGACGGCGAGATTCTCAGCAAGGAACAATGGGCCGACGCCGTATCGCACCTCGACGATTGCACTCGCGACTTTGGCCAGGAGGCATTGGGTTCATTTAGCAAGTTCGAGGCCCTAACCGGCCTCGCGGCCCATCTCTTCGCTCGGCAGGGCGTAGAGTTCGGGATTTTTGAGGTCGGGCTTGGAGGCCGCTACGACGCGACCAACGCCTGGGACTCGGAGCTGGCAGTCCTGACGGCTATCGGTCTAGATCACATGGATTTGCTGGGCAATACGTTGGAGGAAATTGCCGCTGACAAGCTGCACATCGTCCGGTCGGGTCGCACGCTCGTCACCACGGCGGCGCAGCCACCCGAAGTGATGGATCTAATCCGGCAGACCTGTACAACGCAAGAAGTAGAGTTGCAGATTGCCGGAACGGAATGGCCCCTAGGCCACCTAACGGGCCGTCCTGCGACCTACGCGGAAAATGCGCGACTGGCCCTTGAGGCGGCGCAGAGGTTCGTCCAAGGATTAGAGGACGAATTGGTGCATCAAGCCGTGGCGGCCCATCGCTGGCCGGGCCGCTTTGAAGTGGCGCACGAGAAGCCGTTGGTCTTGCTCGACGGCGCACACAATCCAGCGGCAGCCGAGGCGTTGACCGGGGAGTTGCAGCGGCTGAGCGGAGAGCGTCCCGTCGCCAATACTGGCGACGCATGGGTACTGGTCGTCGGCGCGGGAACAGGGCACGATGCCGCAGGGATTTTGCACGCGCTAGCGCCGGTAGCACAGCGGGTCTTGCTAACTTCTTCAGATCATCCACGAGCGCTGGCACCAGCGGTACTAGCAGACCTAGCACCGGACGGCCTAGCCGTCGAGCAAGTACCTGCAAGCAGCCAAGCCTTCAAACGCGCTTTGACGTTAGCAGGACCCAAAGGCCGAGTCTGCGTAGCCGGGTCGCTGCACTTGGTAGCGCGGGCACGGGAGTTTTTCGCCCTACCCGGCGAGCGCGACGGCATCACCGAAGACATGGCGCTGGAGAATCTGGAGTGCATTGCCGAGGCGGCCCGGCGACAGGGACTCATCTGCGAGTGGATTTCGGACGACGGCACTCGGCTCAAGCTGTCGGGCGGACGGCGTCCCCTGCGCTTCTGGCGCAACAAGCATCCCTTCAACGACTACGTCGAAGCCCGGCTCGCCGAAGACAAGGCATACCAATACGAGGATTTCGCCGCCGCCGGATTGCCAGTCCCCGACACCCTCAAGCTCTTCAACCCACTGGCCGACGCGCGCTTCGACCGCTACAAAACCCACGCCACAGTCGCGGAAATCGTCGAAGAAGTAGTGGCGCGGTTCGAGTTCCCCCTGTTGGTCAAGAAGTGCCACAGCTCACTGGCGCAGGGCGTATTCTTGGAGCGCAACGCAACAGACCTCGGCACACGGCTTGAAGCCCTCTTTGCCAACAGCGGCTTTTTGGACAACATCGCGCTGGTGCAGCAATACGTGGCCGGGCCAGAGTATCGAATCGTCGCCAGCCGCGACGAGTTGTTGCTAGCCTATCGCAAGGAGAGCGAGGCCGTGGGCGCAGACGGAGATCTCAATCCGCTGCATCAGACCACAGGGCGCGCCGTGCGCGTGGAGGACGCGGCCCTGCTAGCGCAAATGCAGCAGCTAACCGCGCAAGTGGCCGGTGTGTTCTCGCTCGGTTTTTACGCCATCGACCTCATCCACGCCGCGGCCGGCTTCTCCATTATCGAGATCAATCCCAACCCCATGTGCTACGCGTACAACCGCGACAACGGCCGCCGGGACTTCATTCGGCTATACGAGCGGCTACTCGCCCAATTTGCCCTATAATCCGCAGATGGACGCAGAATTGGAATTTCTAGAACTGAGATGTCGCACGACCGCCCTATTCGTCGGCGTCTAGGAGGGCTTGGAATGCCTGTAGGCTTTCTACTTGGATCGCCGCTCGATGCAAGTGCTTGAGACGCTGCAAATCCTCCATGCCCCGGACGCGAGCGGCCAACGGCTCTGCCGCGTCGAGCGCAAAGCGGATTTCCAGCACGTCGAGCAGCGCTTCAATGGCGCGTTCTCGGCCCCCTTGCTCAATGCCTTGCTCAATGCCTTGCTCAATACCTTGTTGGGTCAAGTATTGAGCAACAGGTGATTCGCGGATAATATCCATTAGCCCCTCCTTCAAGAAAATGGCAGAAACGGTTTCGCGCCCATACACCAACCCGCTCAAAAGCGACATGCCGGCCAGACAATCGGCTTTCGTCGCCCGATCCAGCGGCTGCGCCTGCACCGCGCGCATACAAGTCTCCAGCCAATCCGCTGGCCGCCCGGTCGGCCTCATCAGCGGTACAAATGACCACAGTCCCACATGCCCCGACTCGAGGATGCGCTGGCCGTCCAACTCGCTCAGCCGGATCACCTGGTACTCTACCAAAATGCGATGGCCGGGACGATCTTGGAGATAATAGCCCAGATCGCGCCGACCGGCCGCTGGCCGCAGGTAGATGACGATGGAAACCACCGGCAGGCCGTATTGCTCAACGGCTCGCCCGATATAGCCGACCATCCGCCGCGCCATCGGCGGCTGCGTACTATCGGCGACTTGAAACTCGGTGTGGACGAGGACCGCTTCGTTGCCCAACTGCACCCGCAGCAAACTGTCGGTCTGCCTCGCCTCGACGGTGAGTTGCTCTGGGTCAATCACTTCGGCACCTTCGACGTCGTCACGACCGAGGGCAAAGCGGGCGAAATCGGCGGGATAGTGCTGTACCAAATACTTGGAAACAATATCAAAGTCGGCCATGGCAATCAATTAGGAATTAGAGTGTGCCCAACCGTCCGAACTGGAGGGACGGGCTAATTCGCAATTGCTAAATTGCAAAAATCGTGCCACGGCGGCTCAGATAAGAGGAGGGGCTGGGAGGGGCTGGAGTGTAGCGGAAAGGGTACAGGGATGGGACGTTGAGGACATAGGACTGCCTAACGTCAGATATGTGACATGGTATGTAGGGACAACCCTCGTGGTTGCTCCCATTAACCGCCAAAGGAAAGGAATCACTTCATGGATATTCAGACCCGCCTCGTCCACGCTGGCGAGGAGCGCATCAACGGTGCCGTGGTGACGCCGATCTTCCAGAGCTCGACTTTTGTTTCACCTAAGGAGGAAGAGTACCACGACATCCGCTATCTCCGCCTCAACAACACACCCAATCACCGCGCCTTGCACGCCAAACTGGCCGCTGTCTGCGGCGGCGAGGACGCCTTGGTCGCTGGCTCGGGAATGGCGGCGATCACCACCGCATTGATGACCGTGCTCAACAGCGGCGATCACCTGCTGATCCAAGACTGCCTCTACGGAGGCACGCACAGCTTTGTGACGCAGGATGCGCCGGGCTTGGGGCTGAGCTACGACTTTATCGCCGGCAACGCGCCGGAGACGTGGGCGGCCAAGCTGCGGCCCGAGACGCGGGCGATTTACGTGGAGACCATGACCAACCCGCTGATGGAAGTCGCGGATTTAGAGGCGGTAGTGGCGTTTGCCCGCGAGCATGGGCTGGTGTCCCTGATCGACAATACCTTTGCCTCGCCGTGCAACTTCCGCCCGCTGGAAATCGGGTTTGACATAGAACTGCACAGCGCGACCAAGTACCTCAACGGCCATTCGGATATCGTCGCGGGCGTGGTCGTCGGCTCGGCTGCACATGTCAAAGCCATTAAACACAAGCTGAATCACTTAGGCGGCTCGTTGGATGTCCACGCCTGCTTTCTGCTGCAACGGGGCTTGAAGACCTTGTCGCTGAGAATGCGGCAACACGACGAGAACGGCTTGCGACTAGCGCACTTTTTGACCGAGCAGGAGCAAGTGGCGCAGGTGAACTATCCAGGACTAGAGAGCCATCCACAATACGATCGGGCGCAGCGGCTGTTTGCCGGGGCGGGTGGGGTATTGAGCTTTGAGCTGCACGGAGGCGTGGAGGCCGCCGAACGGTTGCTGTCCAAGCTGGTTCTGCCAGCGTCAGCCCCCAGTCTCGGTGGCGTCGAAACCCTCATTACTCGGCCCGTCACCACGTCGCACAGCGGCTTGAGCCGAGAGGAACTAGCGGCCATAGGCATAGCCGACGGCTTGGTGCGAGTGGCGTGCGGCATTGAGGCCGCCGAGGATTTGTGCGCGGATTTTGCGCAGGCATTGGCTGGGGTGTAGGATCGCAAGGAGTGAATTATGAAACTGACGTTACGCAGTGCCTCTACTCGTCGGCGTCTAACAGGTGCCTAAAGGCTTCGAGGCTGGGCACCTGTATGGCCGCCCGAAACAACTGCTTGAGGCGCTGCACATCGTCGATGGCCCCAAGGCGGTCGGCCAACGGATCCGACGCGGCCAGCGCAAAGCGAATCTCCAGCACGTCAAGAAGATCTTCAACGGCGCGTTCTCGGCCTCCTTGCTCAATGCCTTGCTCAATGCCTTGCTTGATTCCTTGTTCGATGAATTCCTCAGTGAAAATTTCGGCGAGGTATTGGGCATATGAGGATTCGCGGATGAGGTCCATGAGATGCTCCTTGGAAACAATGGCCATGATCGTCTGCGGATTATACACCAACCCGCTAAAGATCGCCAGTCCCGCGAGAAAATCGGCCTTGACCGATCCTTCCAGCGGTAGGGC
>JAJEEZ010000307.1:0-9360 GCA_022820705.1 Candidatus Latescibacterota bacterium
AATGCGGACTTCCTCGTTCGCCTCCTGCCGCGAGCGGGTGGCGCGCCGAGGGGACTGGGTTGTTGCGTCCGTCCCGGCCTCTTCGACCACTGGGATGGTAAAGGTGAACCGCGCGCCTTGGCCCAGCCCGTCGCTCTCCGCCCAGATGCGGCCACCGTGCGCCTCCACGATCCCCTTGCAGATGGCAAGGCCAAGACCCGAACTGCCGCTTCCGCTCCCCTCGTTCTGTCCGTCGGTACGGGGAAACTTCTTGAACAGGTGCGGCAACCGCTCGGCGGAGATCCCAGTGCCTTCGTCGGCGACGGAGACCGCCACATGGAGGTCCTCCCGCACGGCAATCACCTTGATGACGGACGACTCCAGCGAGTGCCTTGCTGCGTTGGACAGGAGGTTGCCTAGGACCTGGACGATGCGTTGTCGGTCTGCCATGACCAAGGGTAGGTCCGTTGCGAGGTCGAGGTCGAGGTCGTTCTTGCCCCCGCCGCTTAGGAAGGTATTTCTGGCTCGGTCCACCAAGCTGATGATCGTCGCTGGTTCGAGGCTAACCGGCAGCGTGCCCGTCTCGATGCGTGCCACGTCGAGCAGGTCGCCGATCAGCTCGCCCATGTGGTCGGTTTGATTGACGATAATCTGGAGGAACTGGCGCTCGGCGGGGTTTAGATCGGTTGCGGCGTCCAGCAGGGCGGTGGCAGAGCCTCTAATGGAGCTCAGTGGGATGCGCAACTCGTGGCTCACCACACCGAGGAGATCGACCCGCAGCCGCCCCAGTTCCTCCAGCGGTGTCATGTCCTGTAGCGTGACGACGAACGACTCGATCTCGCCGTCCTCCGAACAGATGGGCGTGGCGTTTACCAGCGTGGTCACCGACCGGCCATCGGGCACCTGAAATACGATCTCTTCGGCGCGGACGGTCTCGCCGATGCTAAACGCCTGCACCAGGGGGCACTCATCCAGAGCTATCTCGCTCCCATCCGCACGCCGTAGGGTGAGAATGTCGAGAAGTTGCTCGATGGGGCATTCTGGCGTGCGCAGGTCTCCCATAATCCTTCTGGATTCACGGTTGAAGGACACCGGCTCGCCAGTCCGGGCGTCGAAGACTACCACCCCCACCGGCGAGGTGTTGATCAGGGTTTCCAGGTCGGCCCTAGCCCGCTGCTCATCGCGGTGCTTGCGGGCGTTGGTGATGACCAGCGCCGCTTGGGACGCGAACATGACCAGGGTTTCTTCGTCTTCGCGGGTGAACTCCTGGCCGCGTTCTCTCTTGGAAAGATAAATGTTGCCCACATCCTCGCCCCGGTGGCGAATCGGGGCTCCGAGGAAGCCACTCATCTGAGTGGGCGGGCGGAACTCGGGCAGGCCCTGCGACAGGATGTAGCGGACAAAGTCCGGGACTCTCAGCGGTCCCGGAAGGGTACTTAGGTACTCGAATATCTTCAACACTTCGGGCATCTCCGCTAACTGCTGGCTCTCCTCGGCCGTCAGGCCGGAGAACAGAAAGTCCTCCACCTGCCCTTTCTCGTCCAAGTAAACGATCACGCCGTACTGGGCGTCGGTCAGTGCTCGGGCGCTGTCGAGGATTTCCTGTAATACCGTGCCTAGGTCGAGGCTCTCGTTGATGCGGAGGCTGGCCTCGCTCAGCTTGGTGAGGCGGTTCCGTAGTGCTTCTACCTCTATCTGTTGGTCTCGCTCGTCAGCGTTTTTCAATTCATCACCTCATAGAGATACGGGATACCGCCGTCGGTCGCCCACTGAATGATACAATGGAATTCGATACGCAACAGGCCCTTATGGGGTCAATTATGGCTTTTGGGGAAAACCTCACCAATAAATCACCGAAATACACAAAACTTCACCGATACATCACTCATAAATCCCTATCATAATTAATCTCTTTTTAAGTACACAGGTTGCAGAAGTCTGTGCCTTCTGGTGTGAGGGTTCGACCGCTCCTATGGCACCATTTCAAACCACATTCTGAGGAGAACGTACCTCCATACATCTATAAATTCTCCAACATCGTTCTAATGTTCATTTTGTCAGTTGTTGCCTGCGACAAAGACAAGCCGACTGGCTCTTCTTGGCCCTTGGGGAAGTAGTGGCAACGATATTTTTACGCAGGCGGGTGCTACGTATAACTACAAGCTATACCTGTATAAATTGAGCACCGACGCAACACTGGTAGGTCGCGTACAATTGTAATGCGATCTTAGTTCTGAAGATGGGTTAGCCGACCTACTTCACGATTCACGAAGTGATCTCCCAAAGTGTTACTCGATTCTGCATTAGGAAATACCCGCCTACATTGGGACTTGAGCAGGGAATCAGGCTAACAGCATAGTATTTATGGCTTTTGGGTAAGACTCACCGATAAATCATCGAAAAGACATAGAACATCACTGATACATCACTCATAAATCCTTATGATACATCACTTTTTAGGTACGCAGGTTGCAGAAATCTGTGCCTTCTGGCATTGAGGGTTTGACTCTCTTTTCTGGGACCATTTTTCAAACGCAACCTCACTCAAAGGGGAGAAAAGATGTCCAAACAGGCTATGCTAATTGGCTTTATTGCAGCATTCACTGTCTTGATTAGCTGCGGCGATCAAATCCCGACAAATCCTACCAGTGCAGGCAAAATTACAGTAGAGGGAGAGCCGATAAGCTATATCGTGTGGGAATGTGGCGCGGACGAATGGATGGACGCGGCTGACTCTACTTGGACGATATTTTTCCACGGAAAGTTCAGGCTCTACATCGAAGGCACAACCGTAGAGATTTCTGAATATAGCCCGACTAGCAAGCTGGTTTATGAGGCTGGCGACCCTGGGCGTCCCAATTTTTCTCTCTATGCTTACGGAAGCAGATGTATGGCCACAACGGAGCTGATAGGTACTGAGATCCCGGATATTCGCATCTGGCGCGGCGATGTAGACTGGCTGTATCGGGACGACCCTCAAAACAGCCGCTATGTTCTCTATGAAAACGATCTGGTCTATCAGATAGCCAGGATTGGGGAAAAGGATGCAGTTGGATACATCGACTTCGAGAGTATCCACAACAGGAACGATCCGCGTCCCATGCTGGACGAGGGGGCAAAGGCTATCTGGCCAGTCAACGTTGATCAGGTCAAGCGCGATTCCTTGGAGGCATCAGGACAAGTGCCCACTGACGATAGACCCTACCTGCTGTATGTGATCTGTCAAGCAGAAGAATGTTTCGACTTGCAGTTTTCAACCGGAGAGACATTCCTCAGTCCCCCAGAGGAGCAAGACTCCCAAGGATCAACCCGTCAGACAGTCCGCAGTGTCCCAGGGGAGCAAGACCCCCAAGAACCGACAACGAATACTATTTTTACGACAAAGTCCAGCGTGGAGTTTGTTTCGCAAGAAGAGACGCCGGAACCGCTCGTTTCAGCGAGGTCGCACACCACGGGTCACAGAGGCAACACCTGCGGCACTGGGCCGATGCCTGCCAATTCTCCCCCCAACTGCGCCAATGGGGAATTTGGGCGTTTGGGATGCAACTACTACTACCGATGCGAAGAATATGATGGTTCTTCAGAGGGTTGTGCCCGGTGGTCGGGGCCGTATGGCAAGGGTGGCGCAGGCATGAGGTTTTGCGACCTTGACGGGCTGGAGTGGGATAATGCGGCGGCCTTTAGCGATGCTATCGTCAGTGGCGACCATACTACTTCTGTGGAGTTAGATGTATATTGCGCCAACTTGGATGATTGGATTACAATATGTGAGGCTTCAAGCCCAAATGGGTTTGATAATAACTGTAGTATTGATCCTCGGGCTATGCGGACAGAAGTAATGGAGAATATTACTCAGAAATGTCCTCCTGGTGAAACCCCTAATGAGTGCAGAGACCGCAGATATGAGATTCTTGGCAACCACTGCGGCCACCTTGCTCGGCCTGAAGGCTGGACCGGCGATTGGCCGCCGGCGGGGTTCACAAAGCCATAGGCAACGCGTCACATCAATCTAACTGCTCGGGGAGGGATGCCTCCCCGAGCTTAATTTTTATTAGAGGCTGTCTGAAAACCCGTATTGTTTTGGGCTGATGTTGAAAAGACGTGCTCCGGCCCCCCGCCGCATCATCTCCAACATAGAAGATCCGAATCTAGGAAGCGGCGGTCCGCGAGGGGCAGGTCGGTATCTACTCTGTCAATGCCGCAGCGAATGAGAATCACCTGTATGCTCGCGTTCACAGGTAGGACATATCTTACATAGGTGCCGATTTAGGGTTTGATTTATAACTCTTTATGCCGCTTGGCGCACTGGAACGTCGCGCTGGGCGCGGGCGATCCACTGTTCGGCGAGGAGGAGGCCGAGGGCCAAAAGCAGGAATTCGCGCCACAGCTCGCGGCCGTGGCGATTGCCCAAGACCGCGAGGCGCAGGTCGTCGCCCGGGTTGAGGAAATGGACTTCTGCGTCCGCGAAAACGCTCCGTACGTACTCGGGTACTACGGGTGCGAGCGCGGATTCGCGGGCGTCGAAGTTGACGGCGAACGCGTCGACCTCTGCGCCCGCAGCACGCAGGTGCCAAATGCCGGCCTCGCCAACTTGGGGAATTTTCCACAAGTATTGGCCGCCGACGGGCTCCGGCTCTAAGCGCAGGCGCTCGCCCGATGGCGTCTCGGCTTCTACGACCGCTTCCATTGGCACATCGGCCAAGCGGCGATAGACCGTTTCTCCCACCAAGTAAGCAGCATGGCGATCTGGCGGTAGGCTCAACTCGCGCACTAGACGGTGCAGGAGGGGGGCGAACAGTCCGCGTTGGTGCAGATCGTTCCACGCCGGGTCGATGGGGAACGCTGCCAGCGCGACGCGTCCCTGCTCCTTCCAGGCTAGTGCCATGGCGAGTTGTCCGTCGCTGAAGCGGACCAAAGGCAAAAGGTCGGGCGCAGTGACCATGGCGAAATAGGCGTAGAAACGCGGCTGATCGCCGTCGCTGGCGATGAGGTCGTTGAAAAGTGGGTGGTGCGGCTCGTCCGCGTCTAAGACTTGATAGTTGGCTGTATTGCCGGGTGCGCCGATCCGGTTTTTGAAACGCCCCGGAGTCAGGCCGGGCAAGAGGTCGCGGTTGTAGTAGCCGAGATCGCTCTGCGGCGCGGGAAAGAGGACTACGCCTCCGCCGCTGGCGACGAACTCGTCTAAGGCCGCCTTTTGCGCCGCGCTCAGCCGCGCGAGGGTGCAGAGTACGAGGACATCTACTCCGGCGAGGGTGCTGGCGTCGAGGTTGGCAAAAAGGTCGGTGCGGATTTTTACGACTGGATCGGAAAGGGCTGCCGCCCCGAGTGCCCGGCGCGCATAGTACGCGTCTTCGGGTTGTTCGCCCAACAGTAGCGCGGTAATAGCGGTGGGCAGATCGAGCGTGAAGTAGCGGCGGTTGTCGAGTGCGAGTGCGTCGTCGGCGAGCGCGATGTGCCCACTTAACCGCCCGGGCCGTCGCGGCGAAAAGCTGAGTGCTACTTGGGTCGTGCCCGGTGCTCCGGGATCCACACTATGGCGGCGCACGCGCTGGCCATCGACAAACAGGTCGAGCGCCGTGCCCGCGCCGCTGTGCGCGATGGCGGTTTCCAAGGTGACTTTGGCGTCGGCAGCGAGCATCCAGCTCGGAGCCGCGACCCGCTCGACGTAAGCATTTGGCCGGGTCTGGGCGCGAGGACTAGCGACATAGACGCGCGCACCGGCAAAGGACGGGACCGAGTCGTCGAGTTGATCCCAGTTGTATTGGGCCAAATCGGTAAAGAGAAAAAGCTCGTGCGCTGCGAGTGCGGATTCTTGGTCAAAGCGTTGGGCTGCTGCGTACAAGGCCGCGCGCAAGTCGGTCGCCTCTTGTGTCGGCGCGAGTTCGGCAATGCGCTCGGCTAAGTAGGAGCGGTCGCCGGCAAAAGGGGTGTGAGGCCGTTGGGCAAAAGGCTGCACTGTCACTTGATCGCGCGGGGGTAAAACGGCCAACAGGTCGCCGAGTTGACGCTGGAGTTGGTCGAACAGGGAGCCAGAGGGCCGTTGGTAGCGGGTGCTGTACGACAAGTCCAAGAGCGCGTGAACGGCCACCGGGCGATCTCCGCTTCCCCATCCGCTGCCAGCCTGATACGTCGGGCGAGCAAAAGCGCAGACGATGAGCACAATGATGAGCGTGCGCAGCAAGAGGACCAGCCACTGGCGCAGTTGGAGCCGCCGCATGCGGTTTTGCTGTAGCTGGCGCAGAAAGGCAAAGTCGCTGAAAGGATGGGGTTGGGCACGCCCTCGATGCAGCAGGTGGATGGCTAGGGGAAGGGCGGCCGCGACTAGTCCGAGAAGGACCGCGGGATTGAGAAACTGCAAGATGGGGAAGGGGCCGCGCTAGTTCGCAGCGGGAATATCGCGCTCGGCCGCTTCGATGGTGGCGATGATTTCCTCGGCTGAATTCGCGTCGATGAGCTTCTTTTTGAACTCTTCGTTTTTGAGCAAGCGCGAAATCCGCGCCAGTGCCTTGATGTGGGGGCCGGAGATGTTGGTCGGGGAGACCAGCAGGAAGAACACATAGGCTGGTTCACCGTCGAGGGCGTCGAAATCCATGCCCCGCCGCTGGGTGCCCATAGCTGCGACTAGTTCGGTCACCGCGGCCGACTTGCCGTGAGGGATGGCGATGCCGTCGCCAATGCCCGTGCTCATGATTTTTTCGCGGTCGAGTACGGCTTGCAATGCTTGGTCGCGGTCGGTGATCGCGTCGCCGACTGGAAGCGAGTTGACCAGTTCGGTGATGATTTCCTCTTTGGATTCTCCTTTGAGGTCAACTATGATGGATTCGAGCGACAGAATGTCCAACAGGTTCATGCGTGTTATCTCCGGGTGAGTTGTTGAAAAATAAGCCATCCCCGCGACATTCGTCAACTGTTCATTGTCGTTGAGTTATGGCTTTTACGAGTCGCGGTACCACGAAGTAGAGCAAGCGGCCGCGACTGATTTCTGCCCAAGCGTGGATGCCCAATGCGACTGCGGCTAAGCCCGCAGTTGGCAGGGCGATGTGCGCACCCGTCAGCTCGCCGATCCACTCTTCCATTCCTGGGTTGTGGGCAATGATGAGGCCGGTCTGCGCGCTGTCTGGCAAGCCGGCCGCCGCTTGGGCCAGAGTGCTGGAGGGCGCGAGGTAGAGCGCGTCGTCCAAGTGCAGGGCACTTGGCGGCAGACCGAGGGATTCGACTAGGCCGGTGGCGGTCTGGTGCGCTCGGCGCGCGGTCGAGGTTAGCACGAGATCGGGACGCGGGCCGTACGCTGCGAGCAGGCGGGCGATGCGCGGCAAATCCGCGCGGCCGCGCTTGTTGAGCGGACGGTCGAAATCGTCGCTTATTCCGGGAGGATAAGCCGACTTGGCATGGCGCATGATTAGCAAGGTTTTCATGGGAATTAGGAATTGGTTGCGTGGGCATTTACTAGAAGGTATTTTTATTAGCAGCAAGATAGTGTGTATTGGTGCCCGATACAAACGCGACTCAGGATTTATACATATGGCTCCACAACCAGTAGAACTCAACCTAACCATCCGCCCCCAGCACCGCTTTGCAGTCATCGACATCGCCGAGTTGATCCGCCAGCAAGTCGGCGATGAACTGCGGCCCTTTCGCAAAGCCGCGTACTGTTCGCTTCACACCACGGCCGGCTATATAGAGCAGGGCACGAGTAGGCGTTTGGGCCACAGTCGCAAGCAGATCGATCCATTTATCCGCGCCATCCAGAAGATATTTCCCTACAACGCTGGCTATTTCCACGACCGCATGCAACTACGCGACGAGCTTAGCGAGGGCGAAAAGGAAAGGGAGCCGGTCAACGCCGACTCGCACCTGACTTTTATCGCCGCGGGTCTCAAAAACTGCGTGACCTATATCCACCGTCCCGAGGAGCCGGTGTACTTCATTGAGCTAGACGGCATCTACAAGCACTACGTACGCAGCCGGCACACCGCGGTTATGGCCTACAATCGCACCGAAATCGTGCAGCGCAGTCGAGTGGAGATTCCGGTGGGTGGCAGCCATGCGATCGACGCCTTCAACCTCAAGGATCCGCGCTACGGCCTTTTTGAAACGCTCGCCGAGCGGTTGCGGCAGTCCGGCATCGACAAAGGCTGCATCGACATTCGCCTCGCTCCGGAGGAAAAGCACGTCGGCATGACCGTCAACGAGTACGAGACTCTGTTGATGCGCAACGACTTGCCCCAAGCCCTCAGCGATCCGCTGCGCTACGTGTTCCAGCGCGGTAGGCGGCTCCTGCGGCACCCGGCCTCCATCCCCGGCAAGATGCACGCGTACGCGGCCTATGATTCCCTCCGCTTCTACAACGAATTGCTCGACCAAGTTCCGGTGGGAAGGTCGGTCATCGACCGCATCGTTTCGGTGCTCTCGACGCCGGCCCAGCGCATCTTGCGCCTGAAGCGCCACATCCGCCTGCTGGTCTCAGACAGCGCGGGAACTGGCGCGGATCGCATCCTGCAGGGCACGTACCAAAGCCCGATTCTGGTGCAGCACCAACCGGCTGAGGGTGGAGTGCGCGCGCTCGACATCACCCTGCGCCGCTTCGTCTGAGCATGCAGGTCGATCCTTCCATCTTCAAAGCGTACGATATCCGCGGCATCTATCCCGACCCCCTGAGTGAAGAAGTAGCCTACGCCATAGGCCGCGCCTTGGTGGCCCTGCTAAGGTGCGAGGAGGTCGTCGTGGGGCGCGACATGCGCCTTTCGAGTCCGGCCATAAAAGAGCACCTCTTGCGCGGCCTCGTCGATCAGGGCGCGGACGTCATCGACATTGGCATGGTCGGTACCGATCAATACTACTACGCCTGCGCCATTTTGGACCGCCCGGGCGCGATGGTGACGGCTTCGCACAACCCGCCCGAATACTGCGGCTTCAAGATGGTGCGCCAAATGCCCTATCTGCTCAGCGGCGAATCCGGAATCCAAGACTTGCGCCGCCTCGTGGCAGAGGAAATCTGGGGCGAGGGTCGGAGGCAGGGTGTGGTTCGGGCTGAGGATGTGACGCCGGGATTTATCGATAAGGTGTTGAGTCTGGTGGATCTGGCCCGGATCAAGCCGCTCAAGGTAGTGGCCGATACGGGCAACGGCATGGTCGGGCCGATTCTGCAAGAGGTGTACGAGCGATTGCCCATCGAGTTTATCGGCATGTACCTAGAGCCGGATGGCCATCTGCCTAACCACGGCCTCGACCCCATGCAGCCGGAAAACCGCGCCGACTTGGAGCACCGCGTCCTAGCCGAAGGTGCAGACGTCGGCTTTGCCTTTGACGGCGACGGCGACCGCTTCTTCATCATCGACGACCGGGGCCGCTTCGTGCCCGGCGACTTTGCAACCGCGCTGA
>JAJEEZ010000219.1:0-15317 GCA_022820705.1 Candidatus Latescibacterota bacterium
GGCGGCACCATCCTCGGCACGTCGCGCACCAACCCGTTCAAAGAAGAAGACGGCGGCGAAATCGTCGTCGATAACATGCGGCGAATGAAGTTGGACGCGCTGGTGGCCATCGGGGGCGAGGACACACTCGGGGTAGCCAACAAGCTGACGAGCATGGGCGTGCCGGTGGTGGGCGTGCCCAAGACCATTGACAACGATCTGAATGGCACGGACTACACGTTTGGTTTTGACACCGCAGTCAATATCGTCACCGAAGCCATCGACCGAATTCACACCACGGCTGAATCCCACAACCGAGTGATGGTCATTGAGGTCATGGGGCGACACAGCGGTTGGATTGCCCTCTACGCTGGCTTGGCCGGTGGCGCGGATATGATCCTCATTCCCGAGCAGAAATACACCATTGAGGAAATCGTCAGCACCATCCGCAAACGACACGAACGCGGCAAGGATTTTTCGATCGTGGTAGTGGCCGAGGGGGCACAGATTTCAGCGGAAGGCAAGGAGAACGAATACGTGGTCTCCGAGGGAGGACTCGACGAGTTCGGCCACGTCAAGCTGGGCGGTGTCGGCCAACTCGTCGCCAACGCGGTCGAGGAGGCAACCAGCTACGAGACGCGAGTTACAGTGCTCGGGCACTTGCAGCGCGGAGGGACGCCCACGGCCTTCGACCGCGTCTTGGGCACGCGCTTTGGCATTGCCGCCATCGACTTGGTGCACGCCGGCGATTTCGGCAAGATGGTGAGTCTGCAAGGCAATGAAATCGTCGCAATCCCACTCGCCGATGCAGTCAATCAGCTCAAGGTAGTTGACCAAGAGCTATACGACCTAGCGACGGTATTTTTCGGTTAATCTCATGGCCAAGCGCACCATCAGAGACCTCGATGTGGCTGGCAAGCGGATCCTCGTGCGAGTGGATTTCAACGTGCCGCTCGACGAGGCTGGCCAGATCGTCGATGACACGCGGATTCGCGCCGCTCTGCCAACGGTCGAGCACTTGTTGGCGCAGGGTGCGTCCGTCATTCTGATGTCGCACTTGGGCCGCCCCCGTGGCCAGCGAGTACCCGCGCTGTCGCTGGCTCCGGTAGCCGAGCGCCTGAGCCAGTTGTTGGGCCGTGCGGTGGACATGGCTCCAGACTGCGTGGGTGCCGAAGTTGCAGCCCAAGCCGCTGCCTTGCAGCCAGGGCAGGTTCTGCTCTTGGAGAATGTGCGCTTCCACCCGGAAGAAGAGCAAAACGAGCAGACTTTTGCCCAGCAGTTGGCCGGCCTGGGCGATGCGTACGTCAACGACGCCTTTGGAGCGGCGCACCGGGCGCACGCCTCGACTGAGGGGGTGCCGCGCTGTATGGGCGCGGGGGTCAGCGGCCTGTTGATGGAGCAGGAAATTTCCTATCTCGACGAGGCCCTGCGCCGTCCGCAGCGGCCATTTATTGCCGTTTTGGGCGGGGCTAAGATCTCGGGCAAGATCGAGCTGATTGAGCACTTGCTCGACCGAGTGGATGCCCTGCTCATCGGCGGCGGTATGGCCTATACCTTTTTCAAGGCCATGGGGTTAGAAATTGGGGATTCGCTGCTCGAAGAGGACTGCCTAGATACGGCCCGGCAGCTATTGACCCGAGTCGAAGCTGGGGGATTGGATCTCCAACTCCCCGTGGATTGCGTGGTCGCCGACCGCTTTGCTGCCGATGCCCAAGCGCAAGTAGTAGCCCGCGACTCCATACCACGCGGTTGGCAGGGCATGGACATCGGCCCCCAGACTCGGCAGCGCTACGCCGACCAGATCGCCCGAGGAGGTACCATTGTGTGGAACGGCCCACTTGGAGTGTGCGAGATGGCCCCTTTTGCCCAGGGGACCCAACAGATCGCCCAAGCCCTAGCGGCCGCCACCCGTGAGGGTGCCGTGAGCATTATCGGCGGTGGGGACACGGCCGCGGCTGTAGCCCAAGCCGGACTGGCCCAAGAGATGACCCATATCTCCACTGGGGGTGGGGCTTCGCTAGAGTGCATGAGCGGGCGGGTCTTGCCTGGAGTGGCGATCTTAGACGACGATGAAACCTGAAATGCGCCGACCCATTGTCGCTGGCAACTGGAAGATGCACAAGACTGCTGCTGAGGCCGTCGAACTGGTCGAAGGGATCAAGCCGCTCGTCGCGGGACTCGACGTAGAAGTAGTAGTCTGTCCGCCGTTTACCTGCTTGGAAATCGTGCGTGCGGCCCTTGCCGACAGCGCCATTGGGCTGGGGGCCCAGAACATGCACTGGGAGCGGCAGGGAGCTTTCACCGGAGAAATATCCTCCGACATGCTCTTGGCGGCTGGTTGCTCTTACGTGTTGCTAGGGCATTCCGAGCGAAGACAGTTTTGCGGCGAGGACGACTCGCTGGTCAACCGCAAGCTAGCCTGCGCCCTCCAAGCCGACCTGTGTCCAATTGTCTGCGTCGGCGAGACCCTGCAAGAGCGCGAAGCTGGCCGAATTGAAGAGGTCGTCCTCGGCCAAGTAGGCGGTGCCCTAGCCGGGATTGAGGCGGGTGCAGCTAGCGCGGTAGTGTGGGCGTACGAGCCGGTTTGGGCGATTGGCACCGACGTGACGGCGACGGCCACGCAAGCCGAAGAGGTCCATGCGATGATCCGCCATTTCCTCGCTGGGCACTTGGGCCAAGCCGCCGACGAGGTGCGCATCTAGTACGGCGGCAGCGTAAAACCCGAAAACGCGGCCGAACTTTTTGCCCAAGACAACATCGACGGAGGCTTGATCGGCGGTGCCGCATTGGACGCCGGGCAGTTTGCCGCTATTGTGAAGGCTGCCCTTTAACCTTAAATTTATATCAATTAGGAATTGGGAATTACCGTATCCAATTCGTAATTCCTAATTCGTAATTCTCAATTTCGAGAAAGATTATGTTTGAAATTCTATTTACGATTTTTCACGTGCTGATTTGCGTGCTCCTAGTCGTGACCGTGCTCTTGCAGGCGGGCAAGGGGGGCGGCTTGGCTGGCTCGATCGGCGGTGGCTTGGCTTCTTCCTCCGTGTTGGGCGGCCGTACCGCAGCCACGTTTCTGACCAAGGCCACAACCGTTTTGGCCACAGCTTTTATGCTTAGCTGTTTGGTGCAGTCAGTGGCCTTTCAGACGGCCGAGACCACTCCGACGACGGCGACGCAACGGACGATGGCCGAGGAACAGGTGCCAGCAGCGGTGCCCGCCATCCCGGAAGCAGAGCACCTGCTGGGTGAGCAGGAAGAGGCCGCTGAGCCCTCGACCGCTGAGGAGCCACCGGCCGAGGCTCAGTAGCAGGCCAAACTAGTTTTTGCCGAAGTGGTGAAATTGGTAGACACGCTGTCTTGAGGGGGCAGTGCCTTCGGGCGTCGGGGTTCGAATCCCCGCTTCGGCACCATAATGTAAGTTGACCAAGGGACTGTATAAGCGCACAGTCCCTTTTTTTGCGCGGACGCTAGCGGAGTGGAATGGCCTCGTCGAGAAGCAGGATGGGGATTTCGTCTTGGATCGGATAGAGGTACGCGCCATCTGCGCGCACTAGGCCGCCGTCGATCTTGCCTTCTACGGTTTTACCGGCCCGATTCTTGATTTCCCCGCGCGCAATGCGGCTGTTGAGCGCGGCGATGAGTTCCTCCTCGGCGAGCGCGACCGGCTCTTTAGTCTCGGGGCAGGCGAGAATTGCCAACAATTCTTGGTCGATCATCTGATTAGCTCCTCGGCAAAAAATTAAAGATAGACCGGTCTATTGCTAGCGACAAGTTCGCCGTGCAGGTGGTCTGTTTTGTCAACGGTGTATAACAAATTCTCTTTTTGTAAATAAAATAATAATAAAATGTTATAAAAATGGCCTCTTCTTTGGGACATTGACAGCCCTTTTTGAATTGGCTATGCTTCACCCGAGGCGATGCCCTTCCCTAGGCAGTCTGGCCCGTTGTTCGGCCGCATTCTCTAAGTTCAAAGATTTTTACTAGCGCATACAGGTAGCGGAGGTGATCATGGCTTCGGCTGATTTCGTCCATTTACACGGTCACAGCGAATACAGTCTGCTCGATGGAGCGTGCCGGGTCGGCGAGATGGCCGAGTTAGCGGCCGAGCAGGGCATGCCGGCCTTGGCTATCACAGATCACGGCAACCTCTTCGGCGTCATTGAGCACTACAGGGCCTGCCAAGACGCCGGCATTAAGCCCATCATCGGCTGCGAAGTTTATGTGGCGATTGATAGCCGCCACGTGCGCCAGGCCGCTCGCGGCCTAACCCACGCCTCCAACCACCTGGTCTTGCTGGCCAAAGACGCCACCGGCTACCGCAATCTGACCAAGCTCGTCTCCAAGGGCTATCTCGAAGGTTACTACTACAATCCCCGCATAGACAAGGAGCTTTTGCGCGAACACGCCGAGGGCCTGATTTGCACGTCGGCCTGCATCGGCGGCGAGATTCCGCACCTGATCCAGCGCGAGGGGCTGGCCGCAGCCGAAAAGGTCGTCCGCGAGTTTATGGACATCTTCGGCGACGACTACTACTTGGAGATCCAGCGCCACGACATCGACCCTGAAGCCAAAGTGAACGACGGCCTGCTCAAGCTGCACCGCAAGCTGGGCGTGCCGCTGGTGGCCACCAATGACTTCCACTTCCTGAGCGCCACCGACCACGACGCCCACGATGCCCTGATCTGCATCCAGACCAACAAGACAGTTGACGAGAAAAATCGCCTTTGCTATCCCGACGGACTCTACATGAAGAGTCCCGAAGAGATGCGAACGCTGTTTGCGGATTTGCCCGACGCGCTGGAGCGGACTCTCGAAATTGCCGACAAGTGCAACGTCGAACTCGAGTTCGGGAAAACCTATATGCCGGATTTTCCGATCCCGGCTGGCTACGCCTCCAGCGACGACTATCTGACGCAACTGGCGCAGGAGGGTTTGGAGCGGCGCTACGGCTCTGTCGATCCGGCCGTCCAGGAGCGGCTCGACTACGAGCTAAGCGTCATCACCAGCCAAGATTTTTCCGGCTACTTCCTCATCGTCTGGGACCTTGTCAACCACGCCCGTAATCAGGGCATTTCCGTGGGGGCGGGGCGCGGCTCGGCCGCTGGCTGCTTGGCCTCGTATTGCCTCGGCATTACCAATGTAGATCCGATCAAGTACGACCTGATCTTCGAGCGCTTCCTCAATCCCGAACGCATTGAGCCACCCGATATCGACGTCGATTTTGACGACACCCGGCGCGACGAAGTGCTGCGCTATGTGGTGGATAAGTACGGCAAGGACAACGTCTCCCAGGTCATCACGTTTGGGACTATGGGGGCTAAAGCGGTGGTGCGCGATGTCGGGCGGGTTTTGGGCATGTCCTTTGGCGAGGTGGATCGCATCGCCAAGCAGGTGCCGACCGAACTGAAAATTACCCTCGACAAGGCCATCGAGCGGGTGCCCGAGCTACAACAGGTGGCCCAAGCACCCGGCAACGAAGGCAAGCTGATCGAATACGCCCGCAAGCTGGAGGGCATGGCGCGTCACGCCTCGGTCCACGCCTGCGCGGTCATCATCGCTCCCGGCGAACTAACCAACTACGTGCCACTCTATCGCTCTCCCAAAAACGGGACTATAACCACCCAGTTCGTCGGCGAGACCTGCATGGACATCGGCTTGCTGAAGATGGACATCTTGGGCTTAAAGGAGCTCTCGCTGGTCGAGGAGGCCGTGCGCCTGATTCAGCTCAAGGAGCCGGACTTCGATTTGGAAGCCATTCCGTGGGACGATCGGGCCACGTTCGACCTGTTCGGCCGCGGCGAGACGATCGGCGTTTTCCAGTTTGAGTCCGCGGGAATGCGCGAATACCTGATCAAGCTCAGGCCGGACACCATCGAAGACATTATCGCCATGAATGCCCTCTACCGCCCAGGGCCGATGGACAATATCCCGACCTTCATCGCCCGCAAGCGCGGCGAAGAGGCCGTCTCTTACGATCACCCCAAGTTGGAGTCGATTTTGGAGCCGACCTATGGGATTATGGTCTATCAGGAGCAGGTCATGCGCATCGCCCAAGAGCTGGCCGGTTTCACCCTCGGCCAAGCCGATATTTTGCGCAAGGCGATGGGCAAGAAAAAGCCCGAGGAAATGGCCAAGGTCAAAAAGGACTTCGTCGGCGGCTGCACTGCAAACGGGGTGGAAAAGTCATTGGCCAACAAGCTCTTCGGCGAGATCGAAATTTTTGCCGGCTACGCCTTCAACAAGTCGCACTCGGTCTGCTATGCCGAAGGTGCGTACAAAAATGCTTACCTCAAAACTCATTATCCCCAAGAATACATGGCCGCCAGCCTGACTCTTGAGCGCAAAGATACCGACCGGTTGACCGTCTTACTCGACGACTGCCGCCGCATGGGCATTTCTGCCCTGCCGCCGGACGTCAACCAGAGTACGCTCAATTTTACGCCGACGGACGAGGGCATTCGCTACGGCTTGGCGGCGATCAAGAACGTCGGCGAGGGCGCGGCGCAGAGTATAGTCGATACGCGGATTGCCGAAGGCCCTTTTACGACCCTCTTCGAGTTCTGCGAGCGCATCGACTTGCGCGCAGTCAACCGGCGCGTGGTCGAGAGTCTGATTGCTGCTGGCGCATTGGACGGTCTGGAAGGCCATCGCGCACAGAAAATGGAGGCGCTAGAGGTGGCGTTAAAGGCCGCAGGTAAGGCCCAAGAAGACCGCGAAAAGGGGCAGATTAGCCTCTTCGACGGTGGCGGCTCGTCCGAACTGATAGTGCAGGAGTTGCCCGAGATTGAGGAGTGGTCCGAGCGCGAAAGGCTGGCCAAGGAACGCGACCTGTTGGGCCTCTATATCTCCAGCCATCCACTCAAGCCCTACGCCCGCGATCTCAAAAACTTCGCGCGACCCCTAAGCGAGATAGATGAGCAACTCGACGGTGCGCGGCTGCGAGTCGGCGGCCTAGTCGAGGAGGTGCGCAAGCTCTTTGACCGCCGAGGCAATCCCTTCGCTTTTGTCACGCTCAAAGACCTCAATAGCACGGGCGATATCGCGTTTTTCTCCGAAGTCTTCGCCCGCCACCAACAGCTACTCGTGGAAGGCGAAACCATCCTCGTCGAGGGCCGCGTCTGCGAGCGCAACGGACGCCTGAGTTTACAGGCCGACAGCGCGCTGCCCCTCAAATCGGTGCGAGCGCAACTGACCGAGTCGATCACTTTGTCGCTGCCCTACCATAAAGTGGGCGACCCCTTGCTCAGGCGGTTGCGCCAACTGTGCGAGCGCCACACGGGCGATTGCGAGTTGTGGCTCCGGCTCCAAAACGGCGGCGAGCAGGACAAGATGGTGCGCTCAAAGACCATTCGCGTCAATCCCTGCGACGATTTGCTGATCGGTATTGAGGAACAGATCGGCCCCCATTCCATCCGGCTGCAGCCTAAAAGGCAAATAGCCGTGCCCTCCTCGGCTACTCCAGTTAAGTACAGAACGTAACTATGCGCGCAATGGCGATCAAAGGGCTTGTAAGCGGGTTGGCACTTCTAATGTTGGGCTGCGGCTCCCCCGAGCCGCAAGGGGACAAGCTCTTTCCGCCGCAGGCTGCTAAGTGGAGTGACTATCAGGGTCAGAGCTTGGATTTGCGCGATTACGAGGGCAAAGTCGTCTTGGTCAACTTCTGGGCGACGTGGTGCGGCCCGTGTCGCTACGAGATCCCAGCCTTAGTCGAGATGAGCAATGAGTACGATCCCGGACAGGTGGCGATCATTGGCATTTCCCTAGATCAAGGTCCCCCCGAGCACGTCCTACCCCTGATAGGCGAGTTCGTCGAGCGCTTGGCCATTAACTACCCAGTGGTTCACGATGGCCAAGCCGAGTTACTCCGCGCTTTCTACAAAGAAAATTTGGCGCAAGTAGGCGTGCCGCTCACCTTTATTTTTGATCGTCAAGGCCGCGTGTACAAGAGGCACCTAGGCGTGCCGCGCGACAAAAGTGGCCGGCTCAATCCCCATGGGGTATTCAGCGAGGATATCGAGACCTTGTTGGCTCGCTCGTAGGATGTCGGCATATAGCAAAAGAAGGGATGGTCCGCATGGGACCATCCCTTCTTTGCATGTAGGTGATTGGGCGTTGTTTTAGTAGTTGGAGTAGTGCTCTGCTAAGACTTCCTCGCCGTGGCGCTGGACCAGCACTTCTTTGAATTTGGCGATGGAGTCGCCAGCGCGCAGATGCGTCAGCATCTCGCTCTTGGCCATGACCATCAGCGTGCCATTTTTGTAGTCGGGGAAGCGACAAAAGCTGAACTCAACTGGCTCGCCAGTGACGCAGCAGGTGTCTTCCATTTCCAACTCGATCTGCGTGCCGGGATCAAACGGAAATTCAGCGTTGTCGTCGTCGCCGTTGGATTGGACTTTTTTCGGCCTTGCCATGCTGTTCTCCTTGTGAGATGAACTTAAAAAAATAAGCAAATGCCGCCGCTGAGCAAGTTCAGTACGGCAGATCGGCAAAGCGCGACAGCACGTCCGGCCCGTCGTGGGTGACGGCCACGGTGTGTTCGTATTGGGCCGAGAGCTTGCCGTCGGCGGTGACGGCCGTCCAGTCGTCGTCGAGTACGCGCGTGTCGTGCGCGCCCTCGTTGACCATCGGCTCAATGGTAAATACCATGCCGTTTTGCAGGCGACGACCCGTGCCAGCCTTGCCGTAGTGGAGCAATTGGGGTTCCTCGTGGAAGTTGCGGCCAATGCCGTGGCCGCAATACGTGCGCACGATGGAAAAGCCGCGCGCTTCGACATAGCTTTGGATGGCGTGGCCAATGTCGCCGAGGCGTCGCCCCGGCGTACAGAAGGCCAACCCTTCCTCCAAGCTCTGGCGCGTGGCGTCGAGTAGGCGCTGGGCCTTGGAGGTCACGCAGCCGACTTTCATGGTGACGTTCATGTCGCCGTGAAAGCCATCCTTTCTAACGGCAATGTCAACAGCGAGGATGTCCCCTTCTTGCAGGACGCGGTCTCCGGGAATGCCGTGGACGACTTCGTCGTTGACCGAGACGCAGATGCTGCGGGGAAAGCCGCGATAGCCCAAGGCACTGGCGACTGCTCCTTGGCTGCGGATGTAGCGGTCGGCTATTTGATCGAGGTGGAGGGAGGTGACTCCAGGTGCGAGGGCCTCTTCGACGCGAAGCATGGCTTCGGCGGCGATGCGGCAACTAGCGCGGATGCGGTCGATTTCCAAGGGAGATTTGAGATGTACCATATAGGGATTAAAAATCGGGCATAGAGCGAAAGAATGTCAAGCTCTTATACCTAGCGACTATGAAAACGCCTCGCGTATCTATACTACTGCCCGTGTTCAATGCCGCCGCCACGCTGGCGGAAACTTTGCAGAGCATCCAAGCGCAAAGCTGCGAAGATTTCGAGGTAGTAGCCGTAGATGACGGCTCGGAGGACGAGAGCGGAGACATGCTGTTGGAATGGAGTCGCCGCGATCGCCGCTTTAGGGCGTTGCTGTCCGACCACCGAGGCATTGTCGAGGCTCCCAACCGAGGCTTGGCCTTGTGTCGGGGCGCGTACGTAGCGCGTATGGACGCCGACGACCGAATGCACCCCGAGCGTTTGGAAAAACAACTCGCATGGTTGGAAGGAGATCCTAGCTTGAGCGTAGTGAGCTGTTTGGTGGAGATCTTTCCGCGCGAGGAGACTGGGGAGGGGATGTTGGTGTACGAGGCTTGGTTGAACGGCTTGGTGGACAGCGCAGCGATTGAACGAGAGTTTTTCGTCGAGAGTCCCATCGCCAATCCGTCGGCCATGATGCGCCGCGAGGAATTGGTAGCCTTAGGAGGCTACCAAGATCGGGGATGGCCAGAAGACTACGACCTGTGGTTGCGCTATCGGGCGGCGGGCCGGCGCTTTGCCAAGGTGCCGGAGGTCTTGCTCTACTGGCGCGAACACACCGACCGGGCGACCCATACCAATAGCCGCTACTCAGTGGAGAATTTTCTCCGCGCCAAAGCGCATTATCTTTGCGCCGGGCCGCTACAAGAGCGGGATGGGCTAGTCGTCTGGGGTGCGGGCAAGACCGGCCGCCGGCTCGCCAAGCACTTGGAGCGCGAAGGCCGCGCTCCCGATGTATTTGTCGATATTGCGCCCAAGAAAATCGGCGGTACCTTGCGGCGCAGGCCCGTGATCGGACCGGACGATTTGCCGACGTGGTGGATGCGCCACGAGCGACCGATCCTCTTGGCGGCTGTGGCATCGCGGGGAGCGCGGGCGCTGATTCGGGAGGCGTTGGGTGAATTGGGATTAGTAGAGGGAAGAGATTTTTTATGTGTAGCTTAACGAGAAAGGAAGTAATATGACGGTGCAGTACGCTCTCAACACATCGACGATCCGCCCAGCGTCGCTGATGGAGAAAATCCACATTGCCGGACAGACTGGCTACCAGGGCATCGAGCTGTGGAACGACGACTTGACCGCGCACGAGCAGCAGGGCGGCTCGCTCGCGGATGTGCGACAGGCACTAGCTGACTACGGATTGGCAGTGCCGACCGTCATTGCACTCCACGGCTGGTTGGGGGCTGAGGACGCGGTGCGGGCGCAGGCATTGGAGGAGGTGCGGCGGCGGATGGCGCAGGCCGTAGCGGTGGGGGCCGAGTTTATCGTCGCCAGCCCGCCGCGAGACCCCTGCGACCTGAGCCGAGGAGGGGCCGATTATCGCGAATTGCTGGAGATTGGTAGAGAAATCGGCGTGCGTCCGGCGATGGAGTACTTAGGCTTTGTGCAAAGCGTGTACACCATTGACCAAGCTTGGCAGATTGCCACCGACGCCGACCATTTAGATGCCAGTTTGATTATGGACCCGTTCCACATTCTACGCGGCGGCGGCCCGGTTGCGAGTATCGCCAAGGTACCTGGCGACAAGGTCGCGGTCTGGCACTGGAACGATGCCCCCGGCGACAAACCCTTTGCCGAACAAAGCGACGCCGACCGAGTGATGCCGGGCGATGGGGTCGGGCCATTGCGCGAAATTGAGCGGCTGGCGCAAGCGCAGGGATACGAGGGATTTGTGTCGCTGGAGCTGTTCAATCCGGGGCTATGGGAGCAAGATCCGGCGGAAGTCGCCCGGATTGGTCTGGAGAAGATGAAGGCGTATTTCGCTGGCTAAACGCAGCTTGCTTTAAAGCCCTAAAATCTCGCGCGTTCTTCGCGGCAGCGCGCGCCAATTGGCGATTAGATAGCGGTTGCCATCGACATCCTCGATGACGGCCCGACCGCCGGAAAGCATGCGCACATTGGTGCGATAGCCACGGATTTCGAGCTGGCGGGGGCCGCTGGTAGTTTCGATCTGGCCGCGCAGCACCCCGAATTCCTCGTCGAGGCTATTGAAAGCGAGGATTTGCGGTTGAAAGTAGATCTTGTCGAGTTCGTCTCGCAGCACTTGGCGGCTTTGATCGTCGAGTTGTTGCGGGTCTTCGATTGTGCCGAGTTCTTGATCTTCGGCGGCAAAGACGCCAATGTAGCGGTCGGACTCTTCTAATGGAAAGGCACGGCGGATCTTAATGTCGGTGTACTCCTCGCCATCGAGCATGAGGATCAAGCTACCGCGCTCGGAGCGGCCGAAACGCATCTTTTGTGGGTCGAGCAGAAAATCCTCGTACGAATAACCGCGTGTCTCGCTCATAGCGCCCGCACTTTCGCCATTTCGGTTTGCATATCGACCAGTCGGCGATAGACGCCGTCCTCCTTATTGAGCAACTCTTCGTGGGTGCCGACCTCGGCGACGCGCCCTCTTTCCAACACCAGCAGTCTGTCGGCGTTTTTGAGCGTCGAGAGCCGGTGGGCAATGGCAAAGGTGGTGCGGCCGGCGACTAGCCGTTCGAGCGCCTCTTGGATCTCAAACTCGGTCTGAGTATCGACTGAGGCGGTGGCTTCGTCGAGGATCAGGATGCGCGGGTTGCCGATCAGGGCACGGGCAATGGAAATGCGCTGGCGCTCGCCGCCGGAGAGCCGACCGCCGCGCTCGCCGACTTGGGTGTCGTAGCCATCGGGAAAATTCATGATGAACTTGTGGGCGTTGGCCGCGCGGGCCGCCTCGATGACCTCTTGGCGCGTCGCGTCGGGGTGGCCGTAGGCGATATTGCTGGCGATAGAGCCTTGGAACAGCAGCGGCTCTTGCAAGACCACGCCGATTTGGTTGCGCAGCGCCTGCTGTTTGAGCCGGGTAATAGGCTGGCCGTCGATGCGGACTTGGCCGTCGGTGGCGTCGTAGAACCGCGAGATGAGGTTGACCAAGGTCGATTTGCCAGCGCCGCTGGGGCCAACGATGCCGATCATCTCGCCGGACTCGGCCTTGAAGTGGATGCGGTCGAGGATCCTCGCTGACCCGTCGTATGTGAAGCTGACATTGCGGAACTCTACCTCGCCGGTAAGCGGGCCAGGATCGATGGCGTCGAAATCGTCTTGGACTTCAGGCTCGGTGTCGATGATCTCAAAGACGCGCTCGGCCGTTGTCGCCGCGGTCTCTAGCTGCTCGGTGAGGTTACACAGCGAGCGCACCGGCGCGTAGAACATGACCATGTACGAGATAAAAGCCTGCAAGTCGCCCAAGGTCAGCGTGTTGCCGAGCACCCGGTTGCCGCCAAACCACCACAGGACGATCGAGCCGACCGAGGTTATAAAAGCGATCGTCGGGATGTAATAGGAACGCATCTTGAAGGCGGTCATCTGCGATTCGCGCAGATCGACGTTACGCTCGTTGAAACGATCGAGCTCGCGGTTTTCTTGGGCAAATGCCTTTACTACTTTGACGCCGGGGATGGAGTCGGCGAGCATGGCGTTGAGGGTAGAAATGCGACGCCATATCCGGTGGAAAATCCAGTGGATGCGATTGCGGTAGATGATGGTGCCGACGATCATGAAAGGAATTGGGATCAGCGACAAAAATGCCAACTCCCAATTCATTACAAAGAGCATCGCGCAGATGCCGACGATGGTCAGCCCGTCGATGACAATGTCTTGAAACCCCGAGGTGATAAAGCTGCGCATGCGCTCGGTATCGCTGGTGACTCGGGTCATGATTCGACCGGTGCTGAGCTTGTTGTAAAACGTCAGCGATAGCAATTGCAAATGTTGGAAAATTTGCATCTGCAAATCGTACACGACGCGCTGGCCGAGCCACCCTAGGGCGTACATCCGCACGCCGCTGATGATGCCGCGGCTGATATAGATACCGAGCAGGCCGAGCACGACCAACAGCAGGAGTTGGACGCTCTCGGCGGGAGGCGTGGCCGCCTCGCCCTCGGCGATGCCGGCGGCTTCGTATTGGACGAGGACCGGGACGATGACATCGTCGATGAGGATGCGGTTGAGCTGGGGCGGCAGCAGGCTGATGACCGTCAGCAAGATCGTCAGCGTAAACCCGAGCAGTGCCTGGGTTTTATAGGGCTTGATATAGGAAAACAACCGCCAGAAGGTCTCGGTCTGGCGCAGGCAGTTGGGGCAGACTTTGGAGCCGGAGCGCAGGGCGCGGCCGCAGGTGGGGCAGTGCTCTACTGTTCTGACGGGATCGACATGCAGCGCCCCGTCCTCGTCTGCGTCTTCTTCCTCGACTAGGCCAGCGCCCTCAATGGCTTGGGGCACGCCGGAGAATTTGTAGTACGCACTCTGCGAAAAGCGCAGCAGCTCGACGGTTTCGTCCTCCAGCTCGACGACGAGCGCACCGCTGCCCACGTAGTTGCGGGTCTGGATGCCTTGCACTTCGTCCAAACCGAGGCGCACGGTCTCGGGCGTATCTGCGCCATTGGGGTGGAAGACGAGTATCCGCTCGTCGGTGAGAGCAAACCAAGAGTCGCCGTATTGCCCGTCGGGGCGAATGTCCGCGGCGAGGAGGACGATGAGCAGCTCGCCGGGTTGCAATTCGCCGCGAATGTGGGGCAATAGGCGTTCGGGTATAGGTTCGACTAGATCCAAAACGGCCCTATATATTGGTTAAACAGCGATTTGTGTTGGGGAGGCGTGAGGCTCCGAGGAGGGACAAAAGGTTGCGTGGGTCTCACTACGTAAAAGTTAAGGGATTTTAGCAAAAGGGCAAACGCGGTGTGCCCGCAGTGAATGATGGGTTTGCCCGGTGGTTGTTTAATAGTTGTATTGAAAGCAAAAAAGAGGAAAGCTATGACTATTAGCCGAGAGGAACTGAAAGAGCGGTTGGCCGCCTTGCCTCGGTTGCAGCTAGCGTCCTTGCCGACGCCCTTGGAGGAACTAAAGCGCCTCAGCACCCATTTAGCCGGCCCGCAAATTTGGGTCAAGCGCGACGATTTGACTGGCTTGGCCTTCGGCGGCAACAAGATCCGCGAGTTTGAATACCAGATCGCCCAAGCCGTAGAGCAGGGTTGCGACGTGCTGGTACACTCGGCCGCCGCCCAGTCGAATCAATCGCGGCAGACGGCCGCGGTGGCCGCAAAATTGGGAATGCAGGCGGTGATCGTCGGTCGAGACGACGCGCATGCGCAGACGCAAGGGAACCTGCTGTTGACCCACCTCTTTGGCGCAGAGGTGGACTTGCCAGCACCCGAGGAGCAGGCACGGGCCGTGACCGCGAAGATGGCCGCGCTGACTGCGGCCGGGCACCACCCCTTCCACACCAGCTCGGACGCGCGCATCTTCCGCAGTGTAGCGTACGTCGATGGAGCGTTAGAACTTTTGGCCCAATGCGAAGAACAGGGCGTTGAGCCAGCGGCGATCTACCTGTGTTCGGGGGCGCATACCCACGTGGGGCTAGTGGTAGCGTTCAAGGCGCTGGGCATCGATATGCGGGTAGTGGGCATCAGCCCCTCGCCGCGCGACGATCGCGAAGCCGCTGAGGGGCACCTTGCCTTAGCGCGTGAGTGTGCTGCGATCTTGGGCTTGGACCTAGCGCTGAGAGCGGAAGATTTCGAGAGTTACGCCGCGTTTGTCGGCCCGGACTACGGCGTGGTCACTCCAGAGGGCTGCGAAGCCCTGCACCTGTTGGCGCAGCAGGAAGGACTGTTGCTCGATCCTTCCTACACCAGCAAAGCCATGGCCGGACTTTTGGCGCACGTACGCGCAGGTTGGTGGCGTCCCGATCAGAGCCTTATCTTTCTCCATACCGGCGGCACGCCCGCGCTTTTTGCGTACGCCAAGGACTTAGGTTACTAACTAATGCAACTTCCAACACCCGACCCCACCCGCTTCAAGCGGCGCGGAGACCTCATCAGCCTCCTACTTGAGCACCTGCGCGCCGATCAGATTATTCATCGCCGCGAGGATGTAGTCGCCTATGAATGCGACGGCCTGTCGGCGTATCGCCAGCGGCCCATGCTGGTCGCCTTACCGGATAGCACC
>JAJEEZ010000350.1:0-6336 GCA_022820705.1 Candidatus Latescibacterota bacterium
CATCGAGCACTCGTACCCCTTCTGCTGGCGCTGCGACTCGCCTCTCATCTACCGCACGATCTCCACTTGGTTCGTAAAAATCGAAGGCGAGGTAAAGGAAAAGATGCTCGCCGCCAATCAGCAGATCTGGTGGATTCCCGAGCACATCCGCGATGGCCGCTTCGGCAAGGGCATTGAGTCGGCACCGGACTGGGCCGTCAGCCGCAACCGCTACTGGGGCACGCCGCTACCGATTTGGCGCAACGAAGAGACGGGCGAAGCCGTATGCGTCGGCAGCCGTGAG
This sequence comes from Candidatus Latescibacterota bacterium, assembly GCA_022820705.1. Lineage (GTDB taxonomy): Bacteria > Latescibacterota > UBA2968 > UBA8231 > UBA8231. Next base: position 284 of record JAJEEZ010000350.1, read on the forward strand.
GAGTTGTGCAAACTCACCGGACGCGAAGTCGATGACCTGCACAAGCACTTCATCGACGACCTCGAGATCCCGGCACCGTCGGGGAACGGCTCGCTGCAGCGCGTGCCCGAAGTCCTCGACTGCTGGTTTGAGTCTGGGTCCATGCCGTACGCGCAAAGCCACTACCCCTTCGGGCGGCGCGAGGACTTTGAAGCCTCTTTCCCAGCCAACTTCATCTCCGAGAACCTCGATCAGACCCGAGGGTGGTTCTACACCCTGACGATCCTCGCCGCGGCCCTGTTCGACAAGCCAGCTTTCCACAACTGCATCGTCGGCGGCATGTTGCTAGCCGCCGACGGACGCAAGCTGAGCAAGCGCTTGAAGAACTATCCCGATCCGGCCGAGATGCTCGAAACCTACGGCGCCGACGCCCTGCGCCTCTATCTGCTCAACTCGCCGGCCATGAAAGCCGAAGAGATGCGTATGACCGAAGAGGGTATCAAGCAAAGTCTGCGCGATGTCATCATCCCCTTGTGGAATGCCTATAGCTTCTTCGTCACCTACGCGACCATTGACGGCTGGACGCCAGACAAGAGCCGTGCACAGCCGCTCGATCACCGCCTCGACCGCTGGATTCTTTCGGAGTTGCAGACCCTGCTCCACGACCTCAACGCCGAAATGGAAGCCTACCGGCTCTATCGCACAGTCCCGGCAATGGTGGCCTTTATCGAGAAGCTGACCAACTGGTACATCCGCCGCAGCCGCCGCCGATTCTGGAAGTCCGAAGACGACCAAGACAAGAAGGCCGCGTACGACACCCTCTATCGGGTGCTGGTGACCTTCATCAAGGCCCTGGCACCGGTCTTGCCCTTTATCACCGATACTATCTACCAGAACTTAGTGCGCCGCGTCGATCCCGAGGCCCCCGAAAGCATCCACCTGTGCGATATGCCCCAAGCTGACGAGCACTTGCGCGACGCCGCCTTAGAGCAACAAATGGAACTAGCCACACGGGCCGTGGTCTTGGGCCGCTCGCTGCGCAGCAAGCACGAGCTCAAGGTGCGCCAGCCGCTGCGGCACCTCTATCTCCTGCCCCCCAACGGACACAGCCACCACGGGCTAGAGCAGATGACCGACCTGCTAGCCGACGAACTCAACGTCAAAGAGGTGGTGCTGGTGGAGGACGAGACCGAGTTCAGCGAGGTCTCCTACCGGCCCGACTTCCGCGCCTTAGGACCGCGTTTCGGCAAGCAGATGCCAGCAGTCGCCACTCGCATCCAAGCTCTGACGGCTGAGGATGTACACCTCCTCGAAAGTGGTGGCCAACTCTCGGTGGCTGGCGGCGAGATCGGGCTAGCCGACATCGTCGTCCAGCGCCGCGAGAAAGAAGGCGTGGTGGTAGCCCTCGACAACAACCTTGGGGTGGGGTTAGACGTCCAACTCGACGACGAGTTAATCGCCGAATGCACTGCGCGCGAATTCGTCAACCGCGTGCAGAACATGCGCAAAGAGGCCGGGCTAGACGTCGCCGACCGCATTCACGTCTGGGTGCTAGGCGAGGCCGCTTTGGAGGAAGCGGTTCAGCAGCACGGCCCGTACATCGCCGCTGAGATCCTAGCGCTAGCCCTCCACACCGGAGAACTGCCCCAAGGGGCGCTCTTGCAGCAGGAGAGGCAGGTCAACGGCTGCGACGGCACCATTGCTATTGCTAAGGCCTAGTACAAACGGACGACGCGGAGAAAGGTGAAAATAAAATGGACAACAAACCCAAGCAGATGGACCAAAAAGACCTCGATTTCTTCAAAAAATTGCTCCTCGAAAAAATTGCCCAGACCTCAGACGATGTCGAAGCCATCGAAAACACCTCGCGCAACGACGCCCGGGAAACGGCCTCTGAGGACCGCTCGACCTACTCGCTGCACATGGCCGACCACGGGACCGACGCCATGGAGCGCGAAAAATCCCTGCTCCTCGCCCAGCGCGGTGGCGATTACATCGATTATTTAAACGAGGCCCTACAACGCATCGAGGACGGCACCTTTGGTATCTGCCGCACCTGCAAGGGGCCAATCGGCCGCGGGCGCTTAGAGGCCGTGCCCACTGCCACCCAGTGCATTAGCTGCAAGTCCAATCGCGAAGAGGCGTCGGACTTAGAGTGACGTTTCTGTGGATCATACCACTGGCCGTGGCCATCGATCAAGCAAGCAAATTCATCGTCCGCGGCTCCATGACGCTGTACCAATCCGAACCTGTATTGGGCAACTTTTTCCGCCTGACCTACATCCACAACCCCGGCGCGGCCTTCGGGCTAAACCTGGGCAGCCCGCTTTTACACACGGCCTTCTCGTTCCTCGCCCTCGGCATCCTCGTGTACCTCTATCGCTCGCTCGCCGCAAACGAGCGGCTTTTGCGCCTAGCCCTCTGCTTAGTATTAGGCGGTGCCGTGGGCAACATCATCGACCGCTTATACTTGGGGGAAGTGGTGGATTTTTTCGACTTCGGCCTCGGGGATTTGCGCTGGCCGATCTTCAATTTTGCCGATTCCTTCGTCACCGTCGGCGTCTTGCTCTTGGTCTTGGGCTACTCGCGCCGCGAAAAGACGGACGCCCCCCCAGAGCCGCCGTCCTCCCTTGCGCCCGAAGAGGAAACCGTCCGGGAGTAAATTCCCATGGACCTCGCCGTCCCCGTCGAATCAACCGCCGAGCGGCTCGATCTTTTCCTCCGCACCCACTGTCCCCAACATTCGCGCAGCAGCATCCAAGCACTCATCAAGGCCGGAGCGATCCGCGTCAACGGCCAAAAGACGCGCCCGGCGTACTTGGTCCAGCCCGGAGACGAAATCGCCGTCGAACTGCCCGAGCCCGAGCCGCTAGCCGCACATCCCGAGCCACTCCCCCTGTCCATCGCGTACGAAGACGACGACCTGCTAGTCGTGAACAAGGCGGCCGGCATGACCGTGCATCCGGCCCCAGGTGCAACCGAGGGCACCCTCGTCAACGCACTGTTGCACCACTGTCGCGATCTGTCGGGCATCAACGGCGCACTACGGCCGGGAATCGTCCACCGTCTCGACAAGGAAACCAGCGGCTTACTGCTAGTGGCCAAACGCGACGACGCCCACCGGACGCTGGCCGCAAGCCTCCAAGCGCACCAGATCGAACGCCGTTACGCCGCCCTAGTGTGGGGCGTCTTGCGCGAGGAAAATGGGCGGATCGAAGCGCCGATTGGCCGCCATCCCAAAAACCGCAAAAAGATGGCCGTAGTCGCCGATGGTCGAGCCGCAGCTACCAACTTCAAAGTCGCCGAACGCTGTCCTTTTACAACCTTGGTCGAGTGCCAGCTAGAGACAGGACGCACACACCAAATCCGCGTGCATCTGGCCCATATCGGCCATCCAGTCTTCGGCGACCCTGTGTATGGAGGCCGCGACCAAGCCAGAGGGGTCCGCCCCGAGTACCGCCGCCAAGCCAACTGTATGCTGAGCTTGATCAAGCGCCAAGCCCTGCACGCCAAAAAACTGCGCTTCGCACATCCGGCCACTGGAGAGGTGATGGAGTTTGCCGCACCATTACCGGAGGACTTTCAGGCCGCATTAGAAGCGGCGCGGATGGAAAACGGCTAGCACGCCATGACCTTAGACAACCGACGAGGAGGACGGCCTGTGGACTTTCGACTCAACGACGATGAGATGCTCGCCTTTATCGCGCGCGGGTACCATATCTTCCACCCTGCGATCGACGCGGAGATACACCAAGCGGTTTGCACCCAGACTCGCGCTGCCTTTGTCGAGGGCAAAAATCCCGGCAACGCCATCTACGAACAGGTCCCGGCACTTGCGCAGGTATTGTCGCATCCACAGGTGGTGGAGGCACTGACGAGCATCTTGGGCGCGGATTATCACATGCTCTGCCACCGCCACGCTCACCTGACCCGACCCGGCCAAGCAGCCGGCGGGTTTCACCAAGACGGGACGCCACGGGCCTTGCGGGGCTGGACCCGTCCCTGGCGCTATGGGCACCGGCCGCGCAAGGTGCTGTTGGCGTACTTCCCCCATGCAGTGCCCAAGGAGTTGGGACCGACGACCTTGGTGCCCGGGTCGCAGTACTATCGGCAACGGCCCGAAGCAATGGAGACTTTGGAATGCGGGGTCGAGGGCGACGGCGGGATAATGGCCGTCTGCCACTTCTCGTCTTGGCATCGGGCCGGAGCTAATACGAGCAACACTGAGCGGATTATGCTCAAATTTGTCTTCGACCGCCGGGGCGAACCGCAAGCGCCTAGCTGGCAGGCCGCAGCCTCCTACCATCCCGATTTTGCCGCAACCGCACACCAATGGTCGGCGCTCCCCGACGGGCGCTTGTTGTGCCTGCCCAAAACTTGGCAGACGATGTGGAATTGGCTCAGGGGGCGCGGGGCTAAACGGCTCGGCGGCACGGCGTCGCTGGAGTCGCTATTCCAAAATTTAGCGTCAGACCAAGAACACGAGGCGCTGGAAGCGGCCTATGGTCTGGGCGGACAAGTAGATGCCGACGGAGCGCGGGCTTTAGTCGCTCGGATGCACCACGGGGACGAGCAAGAGCGCGAGATGGCCGCGGTGGCGCTGAGTGCGGCGGGCCGAGTCGCCGTGGATGCACTGCGCGAGACGCTGGCGGACCCCGACCCGTGGCTGCGGGCGATGGCTGCGGATATCGCAGGCGATCTGGGCCGAGAAAGTCTATCGCTAGTGCCCGATATGGAGCGCGCGCTAGACGATGCAGATGTCTGGGTGCGGCACAATGCGCTACAGGCGCTGGCGCTGTGGGGCCGGGAGGCGCGCGGTGCAGAGGAACGGGTAGTAGAAGCACTGACCGATGCCGAGCCTTTTGTCCGCTTTAACGCCCTCGGCGCACTGATGAGTATGCGTCCCTTGGATGCGCGTTGCGCCGAGTGGTTTAAGCACATCGCCGCCACCGATGAAGCGCATCCCCAATGGCGGGCACAAGATGCGTTGTCGCGCTGGGACAACGCCGAATTGCGCTATTAGCTGCACCGAGAGGAAAGACCATGCACGAGACCAACCAACTGCGAGCCGGAGCGGCAATGATCGACATCACCCCGCCCGCAGGTACGCATTTAGCAGGCAGCGGAGCGGGCGAGCACCGCCCGGCTCAGGCCGTGATGGACCCGCTCTTTGCCAAGGCCATCGTCTTTGAGGCCGGCGAGCGGCGCGTCTGCATGGTGATCTTGGATCTCACCATTGTCACCGGCTCCTACACGGACCAAATCCGCGCCGCCATCGGCGAGCAAACGGGCATCGCACCCGAGGCGATCATGGTCCAGGCGACCCAAACGCACTCCGCCCCGAGCCTCGGCTACTTTATGCTGGACCCAGATTTCCCATTGGAGACCACCGCAGAGACCGAGTATCTGCGCGGGGCCGAGCGCGCCTACGGCGACCGGGCCGCTGCCGCCGCAGTGGAGGCCGCAGTCGAAGCGGCGGACAAGCTGCAACCTGTGCGCATAGGTCTGGGGCGTGGCGTGTTAGGGGATTTGGCCTTTAACCGCCGAGGCATACGCCGGGACGGCACCATCGCCATGCCCAAGCCACTGGGACGGGAGCAGCAGCCGTTCGGGATCGCTGATATCTGCTATCTCGAAGGGCCAATGGACCCGGAAGTCGGCGTGTGCTGCATCCAAGATATGAATATGCAGCCGCTGGCCTTTCTCCTGCACTACACCTGTCACCCGGTCAATGCGTTCGGCTACCCCGAGACCTACCGGGCCGTGTCCGCGGATTGGCCTGGTGCTTGGACACGACAGATGCAGCAGCTATTCGGCTCTGACGCCGTGCCGTTGGTCGTCAACGGCTGTTGCGGCAACATCAACCCCTGGCATCCCTTCGACCCGGATTGCCGACCGGATCACCAGCGGATGGGGCGAGAATTGGCCCAGATGAGCGAACGCATCGTCCACAACATGACGTTCACAAACGACGCTGCGTTGGATTGTAAAATGGAAAAGCTCGGACTGCCCTTGCGCGATATTCCGGCTGAGCGCTTGCGCGAGGTCAACGCGATTCTCGCTGAGAATCCGCA